>NZ_JAAGOG010000400.1:0-2334 GCF_010747425.1 Nostoc sp. UIC 10630 | reverse complement strand
TATCCGACACACGACCTTTGATTTCCCCACCCTTCAAATGTACGGAGCTTTTTCAGAAATCAAATATTAGTCCTATATATTGGGTTGAAAGCGTATCGCTGTCTATCACCTTTTGTCGCTGTGGTTGTAGGAAGAGTCGGAGTTCACGACTATAACTATATTAGTGTTCTTGGTTGCGATCGCCAAATAAATAGAGCTACCTAAAAAAACTGAAAGCTTTAGTATTTCTACTGCTGTATATTTATTCGAGCGTCTTTATTTTTATAGATTTATCTTTCAAACCTTCTTCAACCATTTTTTTGGTGTCTATTGACCAGCTTTTACCAGACTGGCCTCCCATAAGAGACCAGCGAATCCAACCTACAGAAGGGTTTTCAGGGTTGTACCACCCTGGATCGTCCATGTCTGGTTTGAATTTCTCAAAAAAATCCACCATTGTATTGATATCTTCAAGGATCAGAGGTTTTTGTTGTGCGATTGCTTCAGCTAAGGTCAAATTTTTACCACCACCGAACTTTCTATGTAATGCAAGTCCGCGTAGTGCTGGCATACTTGCTGCTGGTGGCACGATGAGTTCAATTTCTCTGACTTCACTTTCTTTGACTTCACTTTCGCTGCATAAAAGAGATAAATGGAGCATTTCAAGTTGAACTTGAAAAAGTAATGTATTCATTTTTATTTACCGTAATTTTGGAGGGTTAAATTTCTAATCTCCAAACTACCAAAGATTAGAAAGCATTGTCTTGTACAAACTGCTTGTAGGTAAACCACTCTCTACACTGAATGCGATCGCACTTTCTCTCCTCACGCAGCCCAATCTTTACAGAGTAACTCTGCCTCTTGCAGGACTGTCACCATCGCTTTCTCTTGCTTTTCGGGTGGATAGCCGTATTTCCGCAGTAGGCGCTTGACTAAGCGGCGCAGATTGGCTTTGACGCTTTCTTTTTGTATCTAGTCTATGGTAACGTTGCGGCGAACTGTATCTACAAGGTCACGAGCGATCGCATCGCCTAATACTTGGACTGAGGTATCAGTTAAATCCAAGGCATCGTAAAAAGCTAGTTCATCTTCAGGCAATCCCAAGCTTTCGCCTCCCTTTGTCGCTTCATGGCTTGGAATAAACCGACTTCATCCCGAATGCGATCGCATTATCACTGCAACTGCACAAAGCAAAGGCTTGTTTATCTATGTAAATACTGTGCAAAAATGGTGCATCAAATCCTGTTAGCAACATATCCCGCACAATTATTAATTTCATAAGTAAGCCAAAACGGCAATATTATTCTTCCACTGACACCTATTACCACCCTTCAGAAAGGCGCTCGATTATATCCCTTCTTCCCAACACTTTCTCGCAAGTTTCCCACCCTGCTCCTTCAGGCTGAACCGTGCTTCCGTAACGGAGGTCGAAAGCATTAGCCTGCTTTTTTCGCTCAGTAAACTGGCTCAGGTGTTCTTCGAGGGTCTCGATTTCATCAATCCAAGTGTCTTCGATGGTATCAGGCAAGGAGCCAAAAAGGTCGTAGCGGTCTTTCATTCGTCTCGATAGAACCTCGTAGACTTTCTCATCATTGGTATCGTGATACACCAGGTTCAGCATATCGACCCGATCGCGGGTCTGTCCAAAGCGTTTTATCCGCCCGATACGCTGTTCCAGACGAGAGGGATTCCAGGGTAAATCTACGTTGATGAGTGTACCAAGGGTCTGAAGGTTCAGACCTTCACAGGCAGCATCGGTAGCGACGACCAATCGGATGGTTCGATCGCGCACTGCTTTCTTAATGTCTTCACGCTCAACACTTCGCCATTCACCGCCGTAGAACAGTCCGGACTTACTTGCCCCTGCATAAAGTGCCACCTGTTCTTGTGGAAGTCGAGCCGTCAGGCTTTTGGCGACCCAGTATGCGGTGTCATAGTACTGACTGAAAATGATACTTCCAAGATTCAGCCAACCTCGTTCGGTCAAGAAATAAAAAACAGCATCAAGCTTAGGATCGGTCAGCTTCTGACTCAGGAAATGGACGATACGCTCCAAGTGATGGCGCTCTTCGTCGATAATCTCCGGAAAAGTTTCCATCATAAGCAAAGCCTCTTCGTTCTCTTCGCTGTTTTGAATTCGCTTGTCGAGAAGCTTTTTTGCCGTCGATAATCCACTTGCAATACTTGAGCAAATCCGACTTTGCATCATTGTTTTCATGAAGCCAGCGGAGCGTATTCTTTTGCGGAGAGCGACCGTAAATTCCGTTGCAGCTTCATACTGGACTTTGGACTAAAAGGCTAGAGAAAAGCAGTCAGCAGTAACACTGACTGCCGTAAAGTCAATGAAAGTAATCG
>NZ_JAAGOG010000158.1:0-19740 GCF_010747425.1 Nostoc sp. UIC 10630 | reverse complement strand
ATATACATTATTATTCGCAGTTTTCAGGACTAATTATCATTTTTACTTAGGAAGTATAACTTAAATGAAATACTCTTAGACGCGCTTCCATATTTTATACTTGCTTTAATATTTTCCCCGTATTTACTTATTGTTACATATTTTGGTTTTTCCTCGCCCACCTAGTTATTGCTACTAGCGAGACTTTTTATGCTAATTTACTTTTATTACTAACTCCAGTATCTTGACCGACAAACTATAGTTTTAAGGAGTAATGTCTTGATAACTACCCAATTGCTTATCCTGATTACAGTTTTTTTAATAGCAAGCGTCATCAGCGTTATCACGGGTAGCACTTCCTTAATTACTGTACCTGTAATGCTTCAGTTTGGGATTGAACCGCGCACCGCTCTGGCTACTAATATGCTGGCATTAACTTTGATGAGTGTTGGTGGTACATTACCTTTTATTGGGAAAGGAGTAATTGACCGCCGTCGCTTACCACTATTGATAGTTCTAACCCTGGTTGCATCAATTGTCGGAGCATTACTTGTTTTGGTTGTGCCGTCAAGGTCAATGCCACTTATTATCTCTATCTCGATGATTGTAGTTACGATGCTATCAATTACGAACAGGAAAGCCGGAGTAGTCCCAGCAGAGGCAATACCTTCACGGATAGCAGAAATTGTAGGCTATGTAGTCACCTTCATTCTTGGTATTTATGGTGGCTTTTTCAGTGGCGGTTATGTCACTTTACTCACGGCAGCCTACGTGATGTTATTTCGCATGACATTTGTTCAAGCAATAGCTACGACTAAGCTTATTAATATATTTTCCTCGTTGGTTGCCACTTTCATATTCATGATACAAGGCATTATTGATTACAAGTTGGGCATGATTCTTGGTCTTACAATGTTTGTAGGTGGAATCATTGGCGGACGTATCACCCTCAGCTTGAGTACTATCTGGCTACAACGTATTTATCTTACAGTTGTGAGTATTCTTACAATTGTAACACTACGTAAATCTCTACAGCCTAATCAGTCAACTAGTACTATTAGTGAATTAACATCTTTAATTTAAAGGGACTTGGCATAAGGTGACAACTTCTCTAGCTTTAGCCCTAGTTGTGTTGGTGAACAATAGCTATCTTTATTTGCTCGAATTATCGTTTAAACGTAAAGCGGCCATTAAATTTTTTACCTTTCACATCCGTTTGAATAACAATTTTATACTCTCCCGTTGCAGTTGCAGGTAGTTTTGCTGTGTATTGCTTTTCCTCGGTATTATAAGGAACTTGTAGGGTTTTGTTACTGCCATCTGGTAGCTGAACTTGAGCCGTGAGCTTGGCATCAGTAATTGCTTTGTCCTGCTCGCCGTGTAAGCTTATATTTAAATGAGTAGAATCTTGTTTTATATCTGGTTTGAACTCTAAATGATATTTGCCCGACTCTATAACTTGACCCTTATGCTCTCCACTATTGGAGTGACCATCTTTTTCATCATGAGCATGACCTTCGTTTTCATTATGCGCTTCCCCAGTTTTAGCAACGGGTTCAGTTTGGGCAGCTGTTTCTGTAGTTGCTGTCTTGCTAGCACTTTCTGAGTTAGTAGCTTGATTCCCACCACTACAAGCACCCAAAAAAATTAATCCTAAACTGCTAACAATTACTAAACTGGTCTTCAGAAATTTCATGAATTTAAACTCCTTGATGTTTTGTGAATTAAAAACTAATGACGCTCATCCCCACCAAATATGACGATATTACTTACACCAGGGACAGCCAGCAGGCGGTTCTTCACTTGCCAGTTGACAATCCGCCATACCTCCATTATTGAAGTGGTTTCAGAGGTAAAGGCGTATTTGACAGTCCATCCTAAAGGCGAACTGACGGGAAGAACCTCTGGATCTTCTACACCTTGTGGTAGTTGACTGCGTGCTTGTTGCAACCTTTCTGTCACCAATTGACGAGCGCGATAAATTTCTGTGTTCAAGCTAAAAGTAGCTCTCACAGCAGAAAGACCTACAGCTGAGGAAGAACGCAATGCTTCCAGTCCTGGGGTACCGTTGATGGCACTTTCTATTGGTCGGGTGACTAGGGATTCAACCTCCTCTGCTGCAAGTCCTGGGGCTTCGGTCATAATTTCCACTTGCGGGGGGGCAAAGTTAGGAAATACATCCAGTGGCATTTGCGTAAGGACGAGAAAGCCCCAAACAGATATGAGGATGGAAGCAATAACTATTAGCCAGCGTTGAGCGATCGACCATTTAACAATATAATCAAGCATTTTTAAACGTTTTAAGGAATGTCTGCTTGCTGTGCAGATAAGTAAGTTTAAAGATCAAGTACTTTACCTACTCTCCCAAATGAAGATGAAATTGAGATGAAATTTTTAGCTTAAACTTCAAGTTGCCCCATGTCTGTCCTTTCGGAAAGCGTGGGATGAATTTTTGAGCATTGTTACAAACCATCAACAGCAGGATGGCAAACGTCAGCTTTGGATTTTACCTGATTCCAATTGTTACCGTAATAGTTGAAATCAAGTAGTTTATCGTAAAATCAAGGGTTTAATACCCCTACATCTCCCCTTGTTTTACCCACTTCGATTACGCGTACCATACTCTGCCTTAGATATGAGCCGCAAATGTTATCGTCTAGGAACTTCTTTCAAAACTTCCTGTCTTGATATTTTCACCGGGGTAAAGCAACGGTGATTATCTAGCAATCAAACAAACTTAACTGTTGAACAAAATTGAACCAATTTTAGGGGTTTAAGTTCCCTACCTCTACAGGTAAAACGTTTTGATGCTTAACTGAAATCACCGTTGCAAAATGTAATTACAAATTGGTTTAAAGAGGTTAATCGTATTAATCAGCAAATGATGATGACCCAACAAAACTAAGGATTTATATGGACGCAAAGGTTGGGGAATTTGATAGAGGTGGAAAAACTCGGAGTATCGGCTTGTCACAAACCAAATGCCTCTCTCGTCTTTAATTATGTAAGCCAATTTATAACTTTAACTGTGGGCGATCGCCATGACTGAACTACTCGCAATACTTGATCGTTTTCATACTGTGCTAATCCAAACTGCACCTAAAATTGCCAGCCGTCTACAGACTGGATTAACCCGTGCTGAAATTGAGGCACAAATCGCTTCATTCTCATGGAAGTTTCCCCAAGATGCTTCCGACCTGTATCAATGGCATAATGGGCTATCTGGCAAGCCAGGAAAGTTAAATTTGGCACAGAAATTACTCAGGCTCAAAGGAAAATGGCATGGGGAGTTATCCGGTCGAGAGAACGAAATGCATCTAAAACTGGAAAATCGCCTTATTGTTGCCAAATTCTTGCCATTGGATTACGCCTTAGCAGGACATCACCATCTAAAACTTGGCAGATGCTTAATCGATTTACTGCCTTTTTCTATCTTGACTAATGGCAAGGATACGATCTACTGCATGATGCGCTTAGACCCAGAGAAACCCGTCATTTATTGTGCCGACGGGACAAAACTGCCGCCGATGGGAGTGACTGAATCATTTTTATCAACACAGCCTCAATTTAGCCGATTGAGTGATTTAATCATATTTCTGACCAAAGTTTGTCAACAAGGGATTCAATTGATAGCAGCAAGTCAAGAGAGTTTAATAGATGCGATCGATTGTGAACTTAATGCGACACAGCTTGAACAACTTTACCAACAACCTAAACGCTAAATTGTTGAACCGATCAGAAGTTTATGAGACAACCTTATGAAGCTACTTGAAGTTCAATCCAGTGTACGGTTAGAACAATCAATTTCTCGCACACTCAGTCACGAATTTATTCAAACATGGCAGAACTTCCATGCTGATGGACGCTATAAACAGCGAGATGTCGGTATGAATCCCCCTGCTCATCCTACAGAACTGTGGACAGTTGCAAACTATATTCCTCCAGACAGTCGAACACCAGATATGAAAACGGTACTTGCTGACTCCGAGCAACTGATTGAGGAGTTGCTGTGGGCAGATCGCTTGTTACTCGGTGTGCCCATGTATAACTTTAGCGTTCCATCAACCTTTAAAGTGTATGTGGATAATATCGTTCGAGTTAATCGCACCTTTACGTTTGATCCAACCAGTTTTACTTTTGAAGGACTTGCGATCAACAAAAAGGCATTGGTGATTACTCCGAGTGCCGGAAATTTTGCGCCCAATACGCCAATGGGAAGTATGAATTTTTGTGAAACCTATTTGCGATCAATTTTGGGCTTTATTGGCATTGAAGACATCACAATTATTGCTGTTCCAAATCAGTTTATGCCTGATGAAATTCGGCAACAGAGTATTGAGCAGGCACGAGTAAAGCTGATGACGATAGCAGCAACTTGGTAACTTATGAACCGATTAGACTTGTTCAATCAGTATCGATCCCTCCTGTTTGCGATCGCCTATCGAATGCTTGCAAGGGTGACTGAGGCAGAAGATATCGTGCAGGAAGCCTGGATTCGCTGGCAAAGTACTGAAAGTGTAGTGCAGTCTCCCAAAGCGTTTCTATCTAGTACAGTGACTCGTTTGTGTATCGACCATCTTCGATCTGCCCGTATGAAGCGAGAACAATACATAGGAACATGGTTGCCAGAGCCACTGACAACAGAACTAACGGATGTTAAAGACTGTGCTGAATTAGCAGAATCCCTTTCGTTCGCATTTCTCATGCTACTGGAATGCCTATCTCCAGAAGAAAGAGCCGTTTTCCTATTACGCGAAGTTTTTGATTATGACTACGAGGCGATCGCTAAGACTGTAGGCAAAAGTATCCCAAATTGCCGCCAGATTGTTTGTCGCGCCCGTCAGCATCTTGTGCTACGCAGACCGACGATCGCCCTAAATTGCCATGATAAAGACATCTTGGTTGAGCAATTTCTCGACTATTGGAATCACGGCGACGTACAGGGACTCATTGCACTCATGGCAGAAGATGTAACATTCTGGTCAGATGGAGGAGGTAAAGTTGTAGCAGCACAGAAACCATTGTATGGGTGTATAAAAGTAGCTCGTTTTTTAGTGGCGATTCGACGTAGCCGATTAACACCTACACTAGTTTCAGAGGTTGTAGCAGTCAATGGTCAGCCTGGAGTTATCAATACTGTGGATAAAAAGCCCCATAGTACTTTTAGTTTTGAGTTTGCAGGTGATAAAATTCGAGCAATTTTTGCAGTCGTTAATCCAGAGAAGCTAGGAGCAGTTAAATTATAAAAATAAAAGGGTGACTTTTGTTTTTTTATTTATGAACCTGATTCACAAGAAAACCGGGTTTCTTAACGCTTCTATTTACCCTGAATGAATTACTAACGCTGAACTTGCTGAATTAGGACTTGTGTTTGCTGATACCTCTGGCTATCTCCTTGCTGCTGAAATAGACTTGCAGCTTGCTCTAAATC
The DNA here is from genome assembly GCF_010747425.1 of Nostoc sp. UIC 10630. Lineage (NCBI taxonomy): Bacteria > Bacillati > Cyanobacteriota > Cyanophyceae > Nostocales > Nostocaceae > Nostoc > Nostoc sp. UIC 10630. Next base: position 14,330 of record NZ_JAAGOG010000158.1, on the reverse strand, counting down.
ATTAATGGCATTTTTGCGATCGCCTAAAGCATATTCAGCAAGTCCTCGGTTGCCGTAAGCATCAGCTAAATTGGGGTTGATTTGTAGGGCTTGGTTAAAGTCAGCGATCGCCAGCTTGTGGTTTCCCTGTCTATAATTCAAAAAGCCCCTATTGTAGTAAGCATCTACAGACTTCGGATCAATTTTTATTACCTGGTTAAAGTCAGTAATCGCAGCTTGAATGCTTCCTAGCTCCGCATGAGCAGTCCCCCGACTGTTGTAAGCATCTGTATGATTGGGATTTAATCGCAGTGCTTGATCAAAGTCGATGACGGCTGCTTTAAAATCTCCTAATTGAGATTTTGCCAAACCTCTTAGGCAGAAACCCTCATAGTATGTAGGATTTAACTGTACTACCCGACTAAAATCTTCTATTGCAGCGTTGAAGTTGCCTTGCTCAAGCTTTTGCACACCCTGGCTATAGTATTCCTGATAATTCATCTGTTGGATGTGCGTTGGTGCTTTCTGTGCAGCATAAACAGCAACAGGTATTCCACTCAGTACGCTACTCGTTATTCCCAGAATGGCAACAGAAGAGTGAATATAGTTCATAGCTTAACTTTCTCCTTGATATATTTATCAAGACAGATACACGAGATTCTTCTTGACTAGATCCATCCTAAGCGGTTTAAAGCTTGAAACCCAGTCAACCCAAAATACTTTGTAATAGTAACCAAATATTTAGCCCGACGATAATAATAGCAACTAACCAAGCTAAAGATTTTAGCCACAGGGGATTTACAAACTCTCCCATTAAGTGACGGTTACTTGTAAACATCACCAATGGAATCACTGCAAACGGTAACTGCAAGCTAAGGATAACTTGACTAAGAACTATAAGGCGGCTTGTGCTATTTTCCCCAAAGATAATAATTGTAATCAACGCTGGAATAATAGCAAGCAGACGGGTAATTAAACGCCGTAACCAGGATGGAAGGCGAAATTGTAAAAATCCTTCCATCACAATCTGCCCAGCCAGAGTTGCAGTTAGTGTTGAACTTTGCCCAGAAGCAAGTAAGGCAATGCCAAAAATAGCACTAGCGGCACTAACACCTAATAATGGTGAAAGTAATTTGTAAGCATCTTGAATTTCTGCCACATTCTGATTACCAGAAAAATGAAATGTTGCGGCAGACACAATTAAAATTGCTGAGTTGATAAACAGTGCCAAAGATAGAGCAAAAGTTGAATCAATTGTGCCAAACTTAATTGCTTCCCATCTTTTTTCAGTAGTAGGTTGCCAATCACGGGTTTGCACAATAGATGAGTGTAAATATAAGTTATGAGGCATCACTGTTGCCCCTAAAATGCCAATAGCAATGTAGAGCATTTCTGGGTTTTGTAAAATTTCTTTCTTGGGCAGATATCCAAACATTATCCCCCCCATATCAGGTCGAGAGAACAGAATTTCTGCTGTGAAACAGATGCCTACGGTTGTTACCAGCATTATTACCAAGGCTTCTGTATAGCGAAAGCCTTTACTTTGTAGGAATAGCAATATCAAGACATCCAGCGCAGTGATGCACACACCCCATAGCAAGGGAATACCGAATAAAAGTTGCAGGGCGATGCCTACGGCGGTGAACTACGCACTTCCCAGTAATTCTGCCAAGTCACAAGCGGCGATCGCAATCTCACATAGTATCCATAAACAAAAGCTTACCCTTCGTCCAAAATAATCCCGACAAGCCTGCGCCAAATCTCGCCCCGTAGCAACTCCCAAACGTACACACAAAGATTGCAGCAATATTGCCATCAGGTTCGACAGCAGGATCACTGTTAACAGAGTATAACCAAACTTTGACCCCCCAGCGATATCTGTTGCCCAGTTTCCAGGATCTATGTATCCGACTGAAACCAAATACCCTGGCCCTCCATAAGCCAGCATCTTGCGCCAAAAGCTGTTGCTGTTAGGGACTTTTATACTGCGGTGAACCTCTGGTAAGCTAGGTCTGTTTTCTGGGGGAGTCATTTACTTTGCCGTTTAATATTTTCATATTATTTTCATAATTTATCTTTTCATATTCTTCTCATTATTTGGGAATATCCAGCATGAATATTAATCTTCTCAAGATTTTTCCTTGTGAAATCTTGTCTCACACCAATAATTGTTGTATTTTTTTATACTTTTAATAGAACAAAAATCTAATAAGATTTGAAGTTCGTAAAGAATTTTTTTGCAATCAAGTTACATAATGCTTTTTGATTGATGAATTACCTAAATTAATTATGGGAGGTAAAAAAATGACCAATCAGCAACTAAAGATTTGATTCATCTAAGTGTGTCTCTACAGAACGGTATAGGTTAATGATGTGACTATCAGCCAAACTGTAATAGACATTCTTACCTTCTCGACGATAGTTGACCAAACGCATCGCTTTAAATAATCGTAGCTGATGACAAACAGCTGATTCGGTCATTTTTGTTAATGCAGCTAAATCGCAAACACACAACTCTTGGAAAGCCAAAGCTGAGATGAGGCGTAGGCGATTTGGATCTGCTAAGATTGCAAAAATTTCTGCTATTTGCTGTGCTTTAGAAGTTGCTAAGATTTGCGTTTGAGTTGAACGCACATTATCTAAATGCACCAAATGAGTGTCACAGCTTGGCACATCAGGATTTTGTCGGTTGTCGAAGTCTTGCTTTGCCTTGCCCTTGTTCATGCTTTTACGCGTAAGTAATGGTTATCAATTTCATAATATCTAAAATGAGAACCATTGTACAGTTGAATAGTTATTCAATTGTTGTAGTAAGATATTGGCAGTTAACTTTGTAGTTTTTTATGTAAAGCTGCTATGACTCAAACCCCTGACCTCAAAACCCAGTTTTTGCAAGTTGATGGTATGGACTGCGGAAGCTGTGCTAAGACGATTGAAGCCAGCTTGCAACAGCTACCCGGTGTGATGGAAGCATCAGTGAGCTTTGCAACTGCAAAAGCCAAAGTTTTATATAACCCGGAGATCCTGAGAGAAGCTGAAATTATAAATCGTATAACTGGCTTGGGTTATACAGTTGAGCAGAGTGGTGAACTAAAGTCTCATAATCACGACCACGTTGAAGCGGATGTTAGTCAAAAGTTGCAGGCAAAAGTCGGTGGGATGGATTGTGGCAACTGTGCCAAAACTGTTGAGGTTGGCTTGCAGCAAATCGCCGGAGTTTTAGAGGTATCGGTTAGCTTTGCGACTGAAAGAATGCAGGTATCTTACGATCCGCAACAGGTAAATGAACAGACAATTTCAGATCGAGTTCGGACTCTGGGTTATACGTTTGAACAGATTGGTGAGGTAAGCTCTTATCAACATACCCACAGTCCTAACCACGGTAATTCAGTCTCGAAACCAACTCAAAAACGCGACCCAGCAAGCTGGAAATTCTGGATTAACAACCGCCGGGGACAGAGCGTAATTTTAGCGGGATTGGGGTTAGTCCTGGGTTTGCTGACTCAACATTTGGCATTACCGATCTGGATAGCAAGGGCTTTTTATGGAATTGGCATAGTAATTGCAGGTTATCCTATTGCACGGGCAGGTTTGTTTGAGTTGTGCTTGCGCCGTGCCGATATGAATCTGCTGATGACCATATCAGTTATTGGGGCAGTAATTTTAGGGGACTGGTTTGAGGCAACGCTAGTCCTGTTTTTGTTTTCTTTGGGTACAACACTGCAAGTTTTCACCTTTGGTCGCACGCGCAATGCTATCAGCGCTCTCATGGATTTAACTCCACCTACTGCTACTGTCAAGCGGGGGAATAAAGAAGTTACAGTTCCGGTTGAAAGCATTCAAGTTGGTGAAATTTTGACGCTTCGACCCGGAGGGCGCGTGGCGTTGGATGGCATAGTTATTTCTGGCAGCAGTGCCATTGACCAATCGCCAATTACAGGAGAGTCAATTCCAGAAGATAAAGAAAAAGGCGATACTGTCTTTGCTGGAACATTGAATCAATCAGGCTTTTTAGAAGTTAAAGTCACTCACACTGTTAGTGATACAACTGTTTCTAAAATTATTCATTTAGTAGAATCAGCTCAAGGAAGTCGCGCTCCTTCTCAGCAGTGGGTGGATCGGTTTGCTCTTGTCTACACCCCAATTGTAATTTTGATTTCGATCGCCATTGCCCTGATTCCGCCCTTGGCTTTTGCTCAACCTTTTAACGTCTGGTTCTATCGGGCGCTGGTAATGTTGGTAATAGCCTGTCCCTGTGCCTTAGTAATTTCTACTCCTGTTTCAATTGTCAGTGCCATTGGTGCAGCAACCCGTCAGGGCGTTTTGTTCAAAGGGGGTAATGCACTGGAAACGGCTGGACGCGTTACCACCCTTGCTTTTGATAAGACTGGTACAATTACGCAAGGACTACCCGTTGTACAGAAGGTTTATGACCTTGGGAAGGTAAGTGCAAATATGGTGTTACAGATTGCAGCTTCACTTGAGCAACAGTCAGAACATCCGCTCTCCAAGGCAATCGTAACCAAAGCTCATGAACAAGGCATGGAGTTAGAAACACCTGTAAACTTCACGGCATTACCTGGGAAAGGGATTCAGGCAAACTTTGGTGAACTGGTGTATTTCGTAGGCAATCAACGGTTGTTTTTAGACCAAGGTATTCGCTTATCTGGTGAAGCGGAATCTTTGTTAGCTGAAATTGAACAACTCGGTCAAATTCCGGTGCTGATAGGGACAAATCAAGGGTTATTGGGAGCGATCGCACTTTCCGATGGCATCCGCTTGGAAGCTACAGAAGCCCTGCGACAATTGAGGCGGGTTGGATTAAAGCGGTTGGTAATGTTGACAGGCGATCGCACTGCTGTTGCCAAGCAAATTGCCCAGCAAGTTGGAATTACAGAGTACCGAGCAGAACTGCTACCCGAAGATAAACTTGAAGAAATTCAACTCCTGCGTCAAAAAGGAGTAGTAGGTATGGTTGGGGATGGTATTAACGATGCCCCTGCGCTTGCTGCTGCTGATATCAGTTTTGCGGTTGGTGGAATAGATATTGCTCTGGAGACAGCAGATGTCGTGATCGTGGGAAGCGACCTCAGACGACTTGCTTATGCAGTAGAACTAAGCCGTCGTACTGTATCGGTAATTCAACAGAATGTTGTCTTTTCTTTAGTCACAAAAGGTTTGTTTCTGCTGTTGGGAACCTTTGGATTTGTTGGGTTAGCTGTAGCTGTCTTAGCAGATACAGGGACTTCCTTATTAGTTACTGCAAATGGAATGCGGCTATTTAAAACCAAGACGGTTAAGGATTAAGCAATGGTACACGACCACAGCCATAAGCATCAGGGACACGAACACGGACAGGGCAGTACCAACCGCGCTTTCGCAATTGGTACTGCCCTGAATATTGGATTTGTGATTGTTGAAGCAGTTTATGGCTACCGAGTAAACTCGCTTGCTTTGGTTGCCGATGCTGGTCACAATTTGAGTGATGTATTAGGATTGCTACTAGCTTGGGGAGCAAGTGCCCTCACCTTACGACCACCAACCCGACGGCATACCTACGGATTGCGTCGTTCCTCAATTTTGGCGGCTCTGCTCAACGCACTTGTTCTTCTTCTAGCGATGGGTGCGATCGCTTGGGAAGCAGTTCGTCGCTTTAGCGAACCTAGCTCAGTATCGGGAGGTACAGTCATCGGTGTTGCTGTAGTAGGAATTATCATTAACACAGTTACTGCCTTGATGTTTATGTCCGGTCGTCAAAATGACTTAAATATTCGAGGAGCGTTTCTGCACATGGCGGCTGATGCCGGAGTTTCGTTGGGGGTTGTATTAGCTGGCATTGCTATTGTTTTCACTGGCTGGTTGTGGTTTGATCCAGTTGTGAGTTTAATTATCGTTGTTGTAGTGGTAGTTGGAACCTGGCAACTGTTGAAAAGCTCTCTAGACCTGGCATTAGATGCTGTACCAGCAAGTATTGAACCGCTTGCCGTTCGCACTTATCTAGCTGAACTCCGCGATGTAGCTGGTGTCCATGATCTTCATATTTGGGCTATGAGTACCACAAAGACAGCTCTTACAGCTCACTTGGTAATACCCACAGGACATCCCAGCGATGCTTTTTTAGTCCAGGTAAATCGAGAGCTTCAAGATAATTTTGGAATTGAACACACCACGCTTCAGATAGAAACTGGCGATCCGAGTTACCCATGTCCTCTTGCTCAAGAAAACGTTGTTTAAAAGATTTTTGGCTCTTCATTACTTCTTATGCTAAATACGTCTGTAAATAAGCTTCAAACTCCTGTTGGGCAATAATAACAGCCGTTAGTATTAGCATTTGAGCCAAGATTTTTGAAATTGAAGCTATAACTCGCTGTAAGGCTTGATTTTCAAGGCAAGTAAAGGACTTTAATTAAAAATCCAGCATACTACGTACTGAAGAACCAGATTTTTATCTTTAAATTACATAAATTATGTTGAGAAACAAGAACAACCAAGACAATGATTGGCTGCGCTCAGTTTTATATTGGTCGCAATTCATCTCCCGTTACAGTCGCAGACTTAACGGGAGTCCTCTTGCTCCATCAAGATAGAAACCTGCATCAAAACCTAAACCTCAATTGCAAGGTTGATTTTCAACAAGCATCTTTACAACATGCTTGACGATTACGAATGTGTCCAAAAATCAAGGCTGCACTCCCAATCATGGTCATCAATTCTTCACTCATTTCGCCTAAAAGGTTAAATCCCAAGAGAGAAGTGACAACTAGCTGGCTTAATCCGGCTAATCCAAGCGTAAGTGTCAGTTTGTCTTTGTAACGGAGATGACCAAGGAACAGTGCCAATAAACTCGTTGGCAAAATGATCGTCAGTAAAAGCCAATGCAAACTTTCGTTGACGTTTGAAGCTGCCATCAGCATCGGAAAGAGAACAAGGACTACAGGCGTTAATAGGCAGTGGATAACACAGAGTCCAGAGAGGGCGATCGCCAATTTGTCTAATAGAGGTTGCATAGTGTTCAAGTTACAAAGTCCTCACTTTATTACAACGCTTCCTGCTTCAAAAATCTTGCCCAAATAAATTTATGGGAATTTATATGCTGCGATGGACTTCCGGCTGGTAGTTAACTTAACAGGTAATCCCATCAAAGTGGTATCTATAGCACAGTGGGTAATCACAAAATGCAAAACAAGTTTCTCAGTGAGCCAATATTTCAGTAGTAATATTCCTGAAGCTGTAATTGCAAAAACGTCTAGAAGGCGAGAAGACTTAAAAGAGTGAACTGGTTTTTTGGTCATTCATGTACAAATTAAAAGCACATTTACAGATGCAGTATGAGGTAATAGTAGCTAGTGGTGTAGCAGCATCGACACCAGTACCAGTTACAAGTTCTCGAAAAACTGAATTCACTGGCTATATTTATCAAAATTGCTGTCACATCTGCGGTTAAATTAGTGATGCTAATTAGTTCTCCAGCACCACCCCAGCTACCTTCCCATTTTCCATAACAGCCGCACTTCGCTTAGGTAACAAAAACCTACCAAACTTAGAATATAAGGCAGGTAAAACCAGTAAAGTTAATGCCGTAGAAGTAAACAACCCACCTAACACTACAATCGAAAGAGGTTGCAAAATTTCTTTCCCTGGCCCCACTGAAATTATCAACGGAACTAAACCCAAAGCTGAAGTTAAAGATGTCATCAAAATAGCGTTGAGTCGCTCCATTGACCCAGCAATTAATACTTCTTTTAAAGACATCCCTAACGCAAATTTTGTGGTGTAATTATCTACTAATAATAATCCGTTTCGAGTAGCCACACCAAACAAAGTTACAAATCCTACCAATGAGGCTACAGAAACAACTCCACCAGTAAAAGCTACCGCAATTACTCCACCCACTAATGCAATGGGCAAGTTAATCATAATCATTGCTGTTGAAGCAATTGATTTTACAGAAAGATACATTAGTACTGTAATCACAACAAAGGAAATAGCACTGAAAACCAGAATATTTTGTGATGCTCGTTCTTCTGCTTCAAATTGACCTCCATATTGGATAAAATAACCTGAAGGAAGTTGCACTTGTGCCTTAACGTTATTTTGAATATCTGTCACTACAGAGCGCAAATCTCTGCCTTTAGCATTAGCAGACACCACAATTAAACGCGAAACATTTTCTCGATTTATAGTATTAGGGCCAGTGCCATAGGCAACCGTAGCAACTTTAGCTAAAGGAATTTTATTTCCATCAGGGGTATCAACTAACAAATTTTCAATTGTTTGTAAATTGTTGCGATACTGGGGTTGCAACCACACAACCAAATCAAAGCTTTGTTGCTTCTCTAAAACTTGAGAGACTACTCTTCCATTGAGCGCTGTTTCAATGATATTAGATAATTGTCCAATAGTTAAACCGTAGCGAGATGCAGCAATACGGTCAAACTTAATTTGAATTTGTTCAATAGGAATCTGTGGTTCGAGTTGTAAATCTACAATTCCCGAAATAGATTTCATTGCATCTTCAACTCGCTTTCCAAGCTGGCGAAGTTCTTCTAAGTCGGAACCAAAAATTTTGACCGCGATTTGACTCCTCACCCCAGACAAAATTTCATCAATCCGGTGAGAAATAAATCCACCAATATTAGATGCAGCCCCTGGTATTTTGTTAAACTCTGCGCGCAACCATTCTACAGTAGCTGCGCGATTTTTCATTCCTTTGTCACTCAACCCAATATCAAGGTGAGCCAAATTCACAGGTGCAGCATCTGCATCATTGGGAGCGCGTCCGGCGCGTAATTGAATATACTTTAATCTAGGGTCGTCTTTGAGTTTATCTTCCAAAGCAAAAGCAGCACTATTGGTAGCTTCTAAAGATGTACCTGGGTAAAGTGCTAAGGTATTTACCAAAGTTGATTCTTGGAATTCAGGTAAAAATGCCCGTCCTAAAGCTGGGAAAATTATAATTGCTGCTATCATTCCCGCCGCAGCCACAGTAATAACAACTATCGAATTTCTGATAGCAAAATCGAGAAAAGGATAATAAATTCTTTTGCAAACTCTTGGTATAAAGGGTTCCCTTGCTGACATTTTATTGTGAGGTAATAAGATTGCACATAAAGCCGGACTTACAAGCAGCGCTTCTAAGCTAGAAACTACAACTACTACTAGATAACTAAGACCCATCGGTCCAAAAATCCGACCTTCTACACCAGCAAGGGCAAATATTGGAGAAAAGACGACAATAGTAATTAAAGTTGCCCCAATCAGAGATTCCTGGACTTCCTGTACTCCTTCAAAAATAATTTCCAGTACTGGACGCAGGTTGGAAGAGTATTTATTTTGTCGCAACAAACGAAAAACATTTTCTGCATAGACAATGGCATCATCAATCGCTGTACCAATAGCGATCGCTAATCCTCCCAAAGTCATTGTATTCAGCCCCAAGCCCAAAAAAGATAATACTTGCAATGAAAATATAAAAGTCAGGGCAAAATTCAACAGCACAACTCCAAGAGTGCGCCAATTCATTAAAAAAGGGATAAGGATAACTGCTGCGATGATACTACCTTCCACCAAGGCTGACCTGACATTTTCCACCGAAGTATCGATATAATCTGCTTGGCGGAAGGTTTGATTTACTTTAATTTCTTTCGGTAAACCTGCTTTTAGCTCAGATATTGCGGCTTCAATAGCGCGGGTGACGGTGGGAGTATCAGCTAGCGGTTGTTTATTCACCATCACCACAACGGCATCTTTCCCATTTAAACTACCATCGCCGATTTTCACAGCACCACCAATTTGCACTTGGGCGACATCTCCCAGGCGAACAGGCGTTCCTTGACGGGCGACAATGACAGATTGTTGAAGATCATCAAGGGATTCAATCCGCCCAATCCCCCGAATTAAAGTTTGTTTATCAGGAGTAGTCAAAAAGCCACCAGGAGCATTGACATTTGCCGCCTGTACAGCTTCACTTACCTGTTGTAAAGATACATTAAAAGCTTGTAGTTTGTTGAGGTCTACTAACACTTGATACTGACGCACATCACCGCCATACACAAGTACTTGACTGACACCGGGAACTGCTAAAAGGCGATTCGTCACTTGCCAATCAACAATTCTGCGGACTTCCATGAGGTCAATTTTAGTCGCAAATTGGTTATTGCCTTCCCCTTCCAAAGTCAAGGCGTACTTTAATACAGTACCAATGGGAGAGCTAGTGGGAGCAATTCGTGGGGTTTCAATTCCTTCTGGTAGCTTGCTTACGGACTGTTGCAGTCGTTCTTGTATCAACTGGCGGGCTTGAAAGATATCTGTTCCCCAGCCAAAAACAACTCTGACTACAGAAAGTCCAGCTGAAGAAGAGGAACGAACGGTAGTTAAGCCTGGAGTTCCATTAATCGCACTTTCAATTGGTAATGTCACCAAAGATTCGATTTCTTCTGGTGCTAGTCCAGGGGCTGCTGTCTCAATTTCGACTTGGGGAGGTGCAAAGGCTGGAAAAACATCCAGTGGCATTTTGGGAATGGTATTAAAGATGATGACTAATGTGGAAATGAGCGCAGCAATTACTACTAGCCAGCGTCGAGAGATTACCCATCTAGCAACTGTACTAATCATTTGGTTCTTGGTTAAGAAATGGCGAAGGGTTTGTTTCTTTGTAATAAACGGGTGAGAAAATTTAAATATTAGGTGTGGCTGTTGCTAGCATTAAGCCCCAAATCAACCCAAAGCGAACTTTAGTTGCACCACAGATTTCAAAGTTTGAGGAAGTAAGCAGTTGATGAAATTCAGTTTGGGAGTAACACTGCTTGTGTCCTGAATCAAATACTTTCAATAAAATATCGCATATTTTACACAAAATATAATCTCTGCACCAATCCAAAATTACTAATTTACCATCAGGCTTGAGAACCCTTTTCATTTCCGCCAATGCAGCATCGGGGTCATCAAAATAGTGAAACGAATTAGCAGATACAACTACATCAAAACTGCTACTACTAAAAGGTAATGCCGATGCAGATGCAGTAGAAAAGGAGACATTAGGGTAATTACGACATTTCTGTTTAGCAACAAGCAGCATATTTTCAGAAATATCTACTCCAATAATCTGTTGCGTTGGATTGTCATTGAGTAGTAAATGCTCAAATTCCCCTGTTCCACAGGCGACATCAAGAATGGTGGCTTGTGGTGAGATATGCGCCCAAGTTTTGAGAAAAGTAAGTGTCTTGGTGATATAAGTATTCCACCTCTGGTCATAGAAATGCGCCATTTGGTCATACTGTTGGCGAACTACTGTCTCACTCATAGGTACACAGGGAGTTGATGGTTTTTATAAATTTACAGTATTCTTAAATAGAATATGAACAAACTACATTCTTATACTCTCTGCGCCTCGATCATGAAATTTATAACTGTTCTGTTCACAATCTAAATAGTCTTGCTCTAGGTTGGCTTGATGTTAGAAAATTTAACAAAATCAAACTTCAAGTATTATCTGCAACTTCGCTAATCACTAACCACCATCTGAATGTCGAGGATGATCGCGCTCCTCAAGATTTTTATCAGAAGTAGACAGGGTTGGTTGCTTGTGGTTGTCGTCGAGATAAACCTCTGTTTCATAATTGAACCCGTCGTACTCTAAATTACTTACTGGTACTAAACGGGTACGACGATTAGACCAGAAAGCACCTCCCATAAAAGCAACTGTCGCAAGTGCTACTCCTCCACCTGCTGTTAACCACAAAGGTAGTAGGAAACTGTTAGTTTTAACTTCAGTTTCTTCTGCGTGAGAACCACTTTCTTCATTGTGTTCGTGTTCTTCTTCTGGTTTACTATCACCCCGCAATGATTGAGCGTAAAGTTGGGGCGCACGTTGGGTGACGATCGCATCTCCCTCAAACAAACCCGTCTTCACCTCAACCATGTCCCCAGAGGTTTGACCCAAGGTCACTTCCGCAGATTGGAAAGCATTTCCATTTTGGACGTAGACCATTTTTTTCCCATTCGCATCGACTACAGCCGAGCTAGGAACCGCCAAGATCGCTGCGGATGATTGGTTTGTTAGTACCTCTAATTCCGCAAACATTCCAGGTTTAAGTTGTCCGCTTGGGTTATTTACTTCAGCTTGTACTGGGACAACCCGTGTTTCCCCTTGTACTACCGCACCAATCTGTGTAATCTTTCCAGAAAAAGTACGGTCTGGTAAGCTAGCAACTTTTAGACTTACTCTTTGACCTACTTTTACTTTGTCTAAATCTTTTTCATAAATATTGGCTGTGGCAAACACCCGACTATCATTGACAATAGTCATGAGTGTGCCACCTGCATCATTAAAAGTTTGACCAAGGGTAACTTGGCGATCGGCAACTTTACCGGAGATGGGAGCAGTCACTGTCACCAATCCCTTGGCGTTAGGACGGTTGCCTATTTGTTGCAGTCTAGTATTATAAGCAGAATCACTAAGACGTAAACGCTCTTGTGCTACTTGAACAGCAGATTCAGCACGTTTCATTTGGGCTTCGCTTTCAATGATATCTCGTCTGCTGTTAGCTGAGGTAAGTTTGGCTTTTGCTTCCGCTAATTGTGTTTGAGATTCAAGAGCGTTGCGACGTGGTAAAGCGCCTTCATTAGCTAATTGTAAATCCTTATTATATTTTTCTTCAGCAAATGCTACTTGGCTTTGTGCTTGGGCAATGTCGGCGTTAGATATTTGTAAATACCTTTGATAATTTTGTTGAGCTAATTTGGAATCGGCTTGCGCTTGCTGCAAAGAAGCTATAGCTTCCGCTCGTTTTTCTTCGGAACTAACCCGTAACTCTATCAAGTCAGGACTAGTGACAACGGCAAGGGGTTGACCCTTTTTGACTACAGCGCCGGGTTCCACCAACAATTCAACCACTTTTGCCCCTGTAATTGGGGTATTCACTTCCACTTTTTGGCTAGGTAAGGTTTCAATCTGTCCAGTGCTTTTAATACCCAAAGCCAGCCGTTGCCGTTTCACTGGCTCGACTTTAATTCCTAGCCTCTGGGAAGTTTCGGCATCAACTTCGACAGAACCACTTGCTTCGCTTTCACCACCCTGAAATGAACTTGCACCGCTATGGTCATGTCCAGCACCAGCTAACACAGATGTGGGGGTTGCCAGTAATAAAAGGCTCAGGAGTGTGCCAGAAACACAACGAATTACTGTAGGTGGTTGGAGACTGTTAGAGATTCCCATTGCTATTTTGTGTCCTTGAGTTACTATGGTCTAGATTTGTGCTTAGACGTTGGTTGACTTTTTAAGCGGGATTTCGAGAACCGCTTTTGGCAAGCAAGCGGTTTCACTCTTTGAATTTGTTCACGAAGCCAACTTAACCACTTAACTTAATAGTTTTTCACACAGATATGAAATTGAGATGAAATTAGGACGAGCAATTAGCATTCAAGCAAAAGTTATTTGTATTTGTTGGTAATGGACATATAGCACACTATCTACTGGCATTTGCTCTCCAACATAAGCCAGGTTTGACAGTCGAATAAATGTCGCATTTTCTTTTAGATATATAAGCTTTACGTCAAGTGTTTCTTAAAAGCGTCCCACTGGTAGCGATCGCTGCCCGTTACTGATGTAGAGAAACTTGTATCATGGAAAGTACCCTGACAGCTAAAACCGAATCCTCAGTAGTGCTTTTAAGTCTGCTTGAAAGTGTGGTTCTGGGTTTTTATGGTTACTAAATTGGTGAAGTGGCATTACCACTATCCCGGTCGGAAGATTATCTAAATAACACCAGCCCAGGTCAAGGTGATCATCATGATTTGATTCTAGAGTTGATATTGGCTTTAGGAAATTTTCGTGTGCCTATAAATTCCTGTAGTACCTATTTTGGTGTTTTCAGCCTTTACAAGTACAGCAAAAAGTTTCTCGGAAGAGGGATAGCTGAATCTAATACTCAGCAATCTCAACAGCCTCTAATTCAACCTTAGATTAGAAATATCGGAGATTTGTGTCACTTAATTGCAAAATCGAAGACAATTGCAGATGCCGCATCCTTACACCAGGCAATGTCCAAAATTAAGGTTGATGAAGTCATCTGTATTAAAGGTAGCACCCTGATAGTTTTTTACACTCCTGGTCAATGCTGGGAATTCCGTATCATCAGCCGCACAGGTGGCATATTTGGGGAACAAAAGATTTATTACACGGCGGAGGCAGCACTGAGAACTGGGTTAGAGTGGTTGCGGGATGAACGGTGATGAGTGCGTATATGCGATCGCCGTTCGCGCTAGCGTCTCCATTAGACTTGTCCGAAAACTCCAAAGCCAGACTGTTCAAAGCTTTGAGGCAAAACTTTGATATTTGCGTAAAAACATAG
>NZ_JAAGOG010000157.1:0-19782 GCF_010747425.1 Nostoc sp. UIC 10630 | reverse complement strand
TAATTAAGTGGATAATTAAGACAGTTAAGACATTTAAGTGGACAGTTAAGACAGTTAAGACATTTAAGTGGACAGTTAAGACAGTTAAGACATTTAAGTGACAGTAAAAATATTTAAAATAGTTAATTAGCAATAATTACTAATTATTAGTTATGTGTAACAAGCTACAGAATCGCCTAGATAGTGCAGCAATTCTCATTACGAGAATAATTATTGTTATCATGTAATACTATGAAAAAATTCCAGTTAAACAATACTGTTGCCAATTTACGAGGGTTCAACGCCTGTAGAAATGGGATGAATGCGTCCTAAAGAAGTAAGTTTGGCAAAAATCTGAGTTAATAAAATAGGCTCAGGGATTTCGGTAAGGATTTTTAACATTTCATGAACATATCGAAAATCACGGTAGTAAGCCTTAAGATCAATAATGCCGGAGTCGGGATTCTGTTGACGAAAATCAGATAGAAGATGATGAGATAAATTGACCATAAAGAATGCTCGCGTTAGCAGCATTAGTCACGGCAGTTTGGCTTAAATTCATAAAATCTTCTAATCCACAAAACTGTTGGCATCTCGCAAGTTAAACTCAATTTGAAAACGAAGCTTGTAATAATCGATTATCTGTTTGTAGGAAAAATATAGGTCACTAGAAAATAGAATTACATGACTACAAGCATTAGTTTTAATATTGGTTTTGACTAAAATAACTATATTCAGTGCTTGAGCAAATTCCTTGTGGAGTAAAGTAGCTTGATAAATATCCGTTTTGATATCCTCGTCAATCCTACTTTTACACAAATATTTGTCAGATATATTACAATAGTCAATCTTCTCACCGTATTTACGGCGAGAGCGACAATTGGGATCAGGGTTTTGATAAGGTATATATAGTGCCAAATCGCAGCGAAGTTTAGAAATGATATGCAAGTTAACCTGGCCAGCTATCTGCAAGGCATTATTGTTCCCTAAATGACACTCTAAAACTAAGTAGATCAAGGGGATAAAGTTAGCTACTAACTTGACTAACTCATTAATCTTTTTTTAATTCTTAGTAATTCAGATGTTAGAATTACTTCTGTTTTGTTTTTGTTCTTACTCCCTTTTGGTCGTCCACGTTTACGTTTATCTTGGGCTTATACTTCTGGATTTGGTGATGGGCTATTTTTTTCTACATCGCTCTTGATCACCTGTTCTATCAAAATCGGAAATGAGTGTCTTTCTTGAACACTTTCTAGCGATAATGCAAAAAAAGAACGCCGAGACTAAAAATATCTAAGAAAAATGAGGGTCAGGGCTTAGTCTACCATTGTATCTCGCCTCGATATCGTACAAATTTTCTCTGATATGGATGATTTTTGCAACCAATGGGAAAGCTTGTGGCAGCAAGTACCACAGCTACCATCAAAAACGGGAGAACGGCGCAGTAAATCAAGGATGCATTTATCAGAGGTGATGACAATAGCCATTGCATTTCATGGTAGTGGTTATAAGACTTTCAAGGAGTTTTATACATTGCATGTGTTACAAAGCTGGCGTGGAGCATTTCCCAACTTGGTGAGTTACACCAGGTTTGTGGAACTGATGCCTTGGTGTTTAATCGCTATCGCATTTTTAGAGGTTCGAAGTCTAAAACAATGAAAGTAAAGTTGCCAGAATTTTTCTGATGGGCTTATTCAATTCTGTTTAAATTGGAATTTCAATCCAAAATTCTGTGCCTTTTCCTGGTTCTGATAAGCAATTCAAAATTCCACCATGTTTTTCTACTACAATTTGGTAGCTAATTGACAGTCCTAGCCCTGTTCCCTTACCCACCTGTTTTGTTGTGAAAAAGGGATCAAATAACCGTTTTCTAACGTCTTCCTCCATCCCTAATCCGTTATCAGCAATTCGAATTACAACAAGTTTATTATCTAAAATTTCAGTCCTAATTATAATTTGCGGTTGTTTATCAGTTTTGTTTAAATTGCTCATTGATTCTTCTAAAGCATCGATTGCATTAGTCAAAACATTCATAAATACTTGATTAAGCTGCCCAGGATAGCAATCAACCAAGGGTAAGTTTCCATACTCTTTAACAATAGATATATCCAATCCAATACCATTATTTTTCCAGCGATGATGCAAAATTAATAGTGTATTTTCAATTCCTTCATGAATGTCAACTAGTTTTTTATCTGCTTCATCGTGGCGAGAAAAATTCCGCAATCCTAGAACAATTTCACGGATACGATTAGTACCCATATTCATTGAATACAGGAGTTTGGAAAGGTCATCGGTAATAAATCCTAAATCAATTTTTTCAGCAAAATCGTGAATTTCTGCCTGGGGGTTGGGATAGTATTGCTGATAAAGGTGCAATAGAGTTAACATCTCTTTAAAGTATTCGTTAGCATAGGTTAAGTTGCCGTGAATAAAGTTAACTGGATTGTTAATTTCATGGGCAACTCCAGCTACTAATTGTCCTAAGCTGGACATTTTTTCATTCTGGATCAGTTGAGATTGAGTTTGCTGCAATTTATGCAAGGTTTCGGTGAGCTTTGTGGCTTGAGTTTGAGCAGCTAAAGTAGCAGAGCGACTTTGGGTATAAAGCTGTGCATGATCGATGGCGATCGCTAGTTGATCGCAAACAGCTTGTAGCAGGCTAATTTCACTATTAGTCCAAATGCGATCGCCACTGCAATGACTACACACAATTGCCCCAATCTCTCCGGAATTACTTTTAACTGGTAGCAGTAGTTGAGATGTAATGCCAAACTCAATTAAAAGTTCTTGTATATCATAATCAAGATGTGAATTGCTATTAGTATTGTCGATACAAATTAGCTCTTGAGAGAGAAGTATTTTTGTTAAAAAAGTATTTTTTTGCAGTGGAAGACTGCCTAACATCGTTGGTAAGTTAAGATTTCGTGCTTCATAGGTAATAGTCAGGCTTGGTTGAGATGGGTGCGGTAAGTAACAAAGAAAGTAGCAACGATCAATTTGTAATAAGCTACGAATTTCATTAACAGCAGTTTCTAGGATCATATCTAGGTTAAGAGAACTGCGGATTTGACTAGCTAGACGCAGTAATAAGGCTTCCCGCCGGCTGAGGAGTTCTTCTCGTGCCAAGATGCGGTCAATAGCCACAGCAATATTGTTGGCGATCCAATTTAATAAATTATGAGTTGGTTCAGTAAATAACTGCTTGCTGAATAAAGCTATTATACCGATTACCTGCTGCTCTACTATCAGGGGATAAGCAGAAAATCGAACAATTGAAAATGTAGAATCAAGAAGATTTTCTGAGTTATTAATTGATAGTTCTCCATTAAAAATAGCTTGGTGGTTTTGATTCATTAAGCCAATGATGTTATTAGCTAAAACCATGTGATTTGGGAAATCTTGGGTATCGCTCAAAGCACTACAAGCAACATCTGTACAATGAACACCAGCCTGCAATTGTAGCTGATTTGTCTGTCTTTCAAATGTCCAGATACAAACAAAGGCGATATCAAGATGTTGGCAAATAGCATTTGTACAGTTTTGCAGAATTTCTGGAAGTGTACCACTTTGAGATAAGGCTAAACTGACTTCTGCACTCAAAACTGACAAGCGCGATCGCTCCAATAAAGCTAACTCTGAAAGCTTACGCTGTGTAATATCTGTACGAATAGACACATATTGATAGGGTTTTTCATTTGGGTTCAACATTGGGGCGATCAAAGTATCTACCCAATAAAAACTGCCATCCTTGGCTTTATTTTTAATTTCTCCTTTCCATATTTTTCCTTTAGCAATAGTTTTCCATAAATTTGCAAAAAATTCTTTTGTATGATGTCCAGAATTGATAATACGATGATCTTGCCCTAAAAGTTCTTCTCTAGAATATTTAGAAATTTCACAAAATTGGTTATTAACATAAGTTATTCTTCCGGTATTATCAGTAATAGCTACCAGTGAATGGGCATTTAAGGCAAATTTAAAAGCTTCTAGCTCTTGGATAGACTTTTGTAACTCTATCTCTTTCTGTTTATTAAGAGTAATGTCACGAGCTACTGCATAAATCAAGTTTTCTTCACTGAAGCCAGTCGCATTCCACGACAGCCATTTGTAAGAACCATCCCGACAAAGATACCGATTTTCAAAGCTGATTGCATCTACAGATTGTGTAATTTTTTTGGCTGCGATGATAGTGGATTCACGGTCTTCAGAGTGAACAAATTCGATAAAGGGTTTGCTAATAAGTTCTTCATCTGACCAACCTAATGTTTGTGTCCATTTTGGGTTTAAATACTTAAAATAACCGTCAAAGTTAGCAATACACAATAAATCTATAGAAAGTGAGAAAAATCGAGAGTATTTTTCTTCAGATTGTTTGTACCCAGATTCTACTAATTTCATCAGATATTTAGGTATAAATCTTTTTTGTTAAAGGTAAAATAAGTTGATGCATTTTTCATAAATTTAATAACCGTCTTAATAGGATATTATCGAGCTAAAAACCGTTGAATATCAGCTCCTATGAAGCCTGTTTAATTTACGAGTAAATACGTAATCAACTTAATAGTAGAGGCCATAACTGTCTACTAGTTTTTACTGAAAAAGCTAGTTTTAACTTAATTCTCTACTAAATAAAGGTTTCCCAAAAGAGGTGTAAAGTAAACATTTATATTTTGAATTAGAGATAAGAAGTGTTACGTAAAGGTAGCACCTGTTGCTTAACAGCATCAATTCTTTAATCTGCTTAATATTGTTTGCCAGGGTATTATGTCGAGTATAGTATGAGGGTTCTTGGCTATCCCTCCCAATCAACCAGCACCCCATCAACACAAGCAATCCCCCACTGCGGATACTTCGCCAGCAATTTCTTGATCACAATCTGCTTTCGCGGGATCATCATCCCAGCACTCTTGCAAGAAGTCAAACCCCGGATTCTCCCCCGAATTCGCCGCAACTTTGAGTTTCTGCATACGCTTGCAACTATAGCCTTATGTGACCACTTTTCAGCATTTGGCACGGACGCGGCGGAACCTTTGCCCTCGTGATCCGCTTTCACTCCAAGACCAACACAGCAGAATAACCCTGTTTTACTTGACCATGTGTTTGATTAGCGTAGACGTGAAACGGCTTGTCACTACACATCGCCGAACTTGAAGAAAATTCATTTACGGCAATGGGCGTGGCGGAACAAGTACCATCTCTACGAGATGCTACGCGAACATGATAGTCTCTCGGCTCAACACCACAGTCCTGATTTTCAGCCAACAACGAAGCAGATTCACTCTGTACAGCCGTCGGTTACTTAAACAAATCCAAAATAATCGCTATACCTACGAAACCTCTCACAGTGCAGAAATTATCGGAGTGGCTTTACTCGTAATTGGCTTAGTTAGTTTTATGGGTGTGATAATTCGGGCAATGAATTTATAAATTAACCAGTCCTAAAGAGGATATAGAATTTTGGGGTTTTTGTTAAAAATTACATATTCTCAAGAGGTCAGATTTATGTCTCTGCGTGAATATAAACCCGGAAATACTTTCCCCGGTGTCATCGGTCGGACAGTTGATAAATCCAGTCCAGCTTGGCCAGAACCGTTGCGATCTAAAGAAGGAACACCAAACGTCCTATTTATCGTTTTCGATGATACAGGCTTTGGGCAATTTGGATGTTACGGAAGTCCCATCAAAACACCCAACCTAGACGCACTAGCCGCCAATGGCTTACGCTACAACAATTTACATACAACGGCGTTGTGTTCACCCACCCGTTCTTGTCTTCTGACTGGGCGCAATCACCATTCTAATGCCATGTCCTGCATTACAGAAGGTTCTACGGGTTATCCCGGTGGTAATGGGAATATTCCTTTTGAGAATGGGTTTCTCTCGGAGATATTATTACAGAAGGGTTATAACACTTATGCGATCGGGAAATGGCATTTAACGCCCGCAGACCAGATATCTGCGGCCGGCCCCTATGATCGCTGGCCTCTTGGTCGCGGTTTTGAACGTTTTTATGGTTTTCTAGGCGGAGAAACCCACCAGTATTATCCAGATTTGGTTTATGACAACCACACCGTTAAGCCAGAAAAGACCCCCGCAGAAGGCTACCATTTGACCGCAGACTTGGCAGACAAGGCAATTAGCTTTATCGCTGATGCCAAGCAGGTTGCCCCCAATAAACCTTTTTTCATGTATTTCTGTCCTGGTGCGATGCACGCCCCCCATCATGTGCCGAAAGAATGGGCTGATGCCTACGCCGGACAGTTTGATGATGGCTGGGAAGCTTACAGGGAAAAGGTTTTTGCCCGTCAGCAGGAAATGGGGATTGTCCCCGCAGATGCCGAACTTTCCCGCCATGATCCCGATGTCCCGCACTGGGATTCCCTCTCAGCCGCAGAAAAACGGCTTTATGCCCGGATGATGGAAGTATATGCTGGCTTTTTAACCCACACTGACCACCATATCGGTCGCTTACTCGATTTTCTGAAATCTATTGGTGAGTTCGAGAATACTGTAATTATGGTGATTTCGGACAATGGGGCCAGTTCTGAAGGGGGGCCAACTGGTTCAGTTAATGAGAACCTCTTTTTTAACAATGTGCCAGAATCCCTAGAGGAAAATCTCAAGGCACTAGATAAGCTAGGCAGTCCAGAAACTTTCAACCATTATGCTTGGGGTTGGACTTGGGCAGGAAATACGCCTTTCCGTCGTTGGAAACGGGAAACTTATCGGGGTGGAATCAGCGATCCCTTGATAGTCCATTGGAATCAAGGCATTGAGGCAAAAGGTGAAATCCGTACTCAGTACGCTCATGCTATTGACCTAGTACCGACTGTGCTGGAATTACTGGAAATTGAACCACCAACAACGATTAAGGGTGTTACTCAATCTCCCATTGAAGGTGTCAGTTTTGCCCATACTTTTAATCATAGTACCGTACCTACTAAGCACCTGACCCAATATTTCGAGATGATGGGACATCGTTCTCTTTACTATGATGGTTGGCGGGCGGTTTGTCCTTGGCCTGGCCCCTCATTTACAGAAGCAGGGCAGTTTTTTGGTGAGGCGATTTCGGCGGAAACTCTGACGGACTTGGATACCCACCATTGGGAACTGTATCACGTCGCTTCAGATTTTGCGGAAAATCACAATATTGCGGCTGATAATCGCCCTAAATTAATTGAAATGATTGCCACTTGGTACGTAGAGGCGGGTAAATACAATGTGTTGCCTGTGGATGGCAGAGGCGTACAACGATTTGCCGAAGAACGTCCTCAGATTGTCGTCAATCGTAGCCGCTATACTTACTATCCTGATACTCAGGCAATCCCAGCCAATTGTGCCGTCAAGTTGCTCAATCGTTCTCACAGTATTACGGCTGATGTGGAAATTCCCACAGGTGGCGCAGAAGGAATATTACTTGCTCATGGGGGTAATGATAGTGGCTACTCCTTCTATGTCAAAGATGGCAAACTGCACTGGGTTCATAATTATGTAGCGCGATCGCTCTATCATGTCGAGTCTGGGTTATCTGTGCCGGAAGATCGTCACCAGTTGCGCTTTGAGTTTAAAGTCACGGGTCAACCAGATTTAGCCAAGGGGAAAGGAACGCCAGGTCGCGCCGAACTTTATATCGATGGGAAATTAGTTGGGCAAGCCGATGTCCCTGTAACTACTCCCTTAGCACTAGGTCTAACCAGTGGTGTGACTTGTGGAATTGCCCCTGGTGCGCCTGTAACACCCGATTATGAACCGCCCTTCAAGTTTACGGGCAAGATTTATAGTGTGATAGTGGATGTTAGTGGAGATTTGATTCAAGATAAGGAAGCTGAAATGCGTACCATTATGGCACGACAGTAGAGAGTCAAGTCGCAACTCTTGGAGACGCTGCGCGTAGCTTGCTTCCCCATAGGGGTACGCTCCAATTAAAAATTAAAAATTATTAATTAAAAATTGCAAGACGCTCTCTACGAGACGTTAAAAGCGAACGCGGACTCGCTAACGCTACGCTATCTATCAGTGGAGCCATGCACCATCCCTTATTACTGGTTCTCGTTAAAGTCACTATTTTTTCTCTGATGTTAGCTATAGGGTGCAACCTCTCTTTTGAAAAGATGCGCTCCTTCTGGCGAAAACCTGCCTTAGTATTCCGTGCGCTTTTAGCGGTTGTTGTGCTGGTTCCTCTAGTAGTTATTCTCCTTTTGAAACTGTTTAACTTACCATCGCCAGTGATGATCGGATTGGCAATACTTGCAGCTTCTCCGGGTGCGCCTCTGACCACAAAGCGATCGCAACAGGCTGGAGGCAGCTTCCACTACTCAGCAAGTCTTCAGCTAACTCTGGCAATACTGGCGGTTTTTGTTACTCCCATTACCTTGGCAATTTTCGCCACCTTATTTGCGAGTATTTCACAAAAGGTGGCAATTTTAGAAGTTGCCCGACAAGTGATTATGGTGCAGTTATTACCCGTCAGTCTCGGTATTTTGATGCAAAAGTTCGCACCTACATTTACCCAACAGATTGCTAAACCCTTGACTTTTATTGCTAACAGTCTCTTTTTGGTGCTGGTTGTTTTGTTGTGCATCTTAGGGCTGCCAATGTTTTCCAAAGTTGGGGAATTACCACTGGTAGCGATCGCAATTATGGTGATTGCCTCTCTAGGAATTGGACACGCTTTAGGCAGATTCGATGATGATACCCGATCTACCTTGGCGATTTTCTGTATTGCTCGCAATTTTGGTTTAGCTTTGTTTATCGCTATTTTGAATCATGTACAACAGCAGGTGATTCCGACACTGGTGGCTTATCTCATTTTGGGAGCTTTTGTAGGTGTTCTTTACTCATTCTGGAATAAACGCAGATTACCGTAATTTCTCACAAATTAGAGGAAAATATTCATCTACGATCGTAACTGTTGGATGAGCATCTCTTGCCAGATGTTTCAGGATTTGTAATTCTACATCCGTTGTCCTACTTACCTTCCAGGGTTTTTTCTTCTAATACTTTTATTTAGAATACCCGGAAAGTGACAGAAGCTGTTTACGGACGCGCTCGCTTCCGTTATGGATGGAAGAAACAAGTCAAATCGTCTTCCCTTCTGCCTTCTGCCTCCTGCCTCCTGCCTTGTTTCTTAGGAGAGGGGTAAGAGGCAAAGATAGCTGCTGGGGTATCGTTAACCATGTGGGCGAATTCAGTTGTACTGTCAAAATCTGGGATGGCGAGTACGCCGTTGGGTTGCAGCACCTGAAATCTTACGATTACTTGCCTGCTGAATGTGAGCAGATCAAAGAAATCAGCGATCGCATTAATCGGGTGTATTCAGACTCACTGGAGGAGACAGTCAAAAATCTGTTGCAGTTATTGGGTAAGCTGAATCGACCTTATCTTACTGCTGTGGAAGAGAAATTGTTGACGCTTCTGGAGTCGGAGTATGGGAGAATACCCTGAACAATTCTGGCAATTTGGCATCCAATGGCTTTGGGTTGCAGTTTCAATGGAGTTAGCAACACAACGGGACAGCGAAGAAGTTGTACGAGGGATGTGGCAAAACTTTCCGCTTCTGGTGTCCCGTGCTATGCCAGTTGTCAAACGAGTGCTGTAGAAACGCTCTACATAATTGATGCAGCAATCAAAAGAGTTCAGTTAAGGCTCTACAACTGGCTAGAAATGAACAAAACCAAATAGGATTTCAGAAGATGTAGATAGGCCTCCTCTTTGGATGACACCTGATTCTAATTTGATGCGACCATCAACCAGTAAGTTTTTATTTCCTGGATCGGAATCTCCTCCTACATACAATCCCCCATTTATTGCCAGTGTTGCTTGAGGATTCGTTGTGCCATAGAAGTCAAAGCAGATCATGAGGGTGAAGGTTCCGCCGCGCCCGTCACTGAAAAATGGTCACATGAGGCGATCGTAGCGAGGTCAAATATTCCACCTGTAAGAAGGGAGAAACTGAATCGAGCAGCAAATTCAGGGGAGAATCCGGGCTTTGAGTTCTTGCAAGAGTGTTGGAATGATAATCCGGCACTTGTGATTGCGATCAAGAAGTTGCTGGCGAAGTTTCCACAATTGGGAATTGCTTGTGTGGATGGGGTGTTGATGAAGTTTGCGATCGCTTATCTTAAAGAGACACTCTGAACATGGATTGTTTCGTTTTCACAAAGCTACACCAAGATGACTACTAAAACTGTTGATGGTGTTCAAACACAATACCGTTTAGGGAACCCTATATATATTATTAATAGAAAGTGAGTGATGAAAGCACCTTCTGTTTGCTGGGGTTTGATCGATATAATGCTGACAGGTGGGATGTTCCTTTGGTGTGCCTCTGTAAGTGCCCAGCTAACTCCCGATGGCACCCTCAATACTGCTGTCTCCCAAAGCGGTAATAACTTCACCATTACTAATGGTAGTGCCGCCAACAGTAACTTATTTCACAGTTTCCAGCAGTTTTCGGTTCCCACTGGCGGTTCGGCTACTTTTGATTTAGTAAACACGCCCAACATTTCTACCATCTTCAGCCGTGTTACCGGCGGTAATATTTCTAACATTGATGGCTTGATTCAGACGATTAACGGCAACAACCCCGTCAGTCTCTTCTTGATCAACCCTAGTGGGATAATCTTTGGAGCCAATGCCCAACTAAATATTGGGGGTTCATTTATTGGTAGCACTGCCAGCAGTATTAAATTTGCCGATGGCGCTGAGTTTAGTGTAATTAATTCTGAATCTGCCCCCTTGTTGAGTATCAATGTTCCCATTGGGTTGCAACTGGGTAACAATCCCGCACCCATCAACATTCAAGGTACAGGACATACTTTGAGGAATGTCAGTGGACTGGCTCTGCTTCCCCCGATTCAGACTCCCAATTCTACAAAACTGCGGGTACAGCCGGGAAACACCCTAGCTTTAGTGGGTGGCGACATACATTTAAATGGGGCAAACCTGATCGCTGAAAGAGGGCGAGTTGAATTGGGTAGTGTAAGCGGAAAAGCATTGGTCAACCTGATACCAACCGCACAGGGCTATAGGACTCCGATTTGATTTCTGAAAACATACTGAGACTGAAAAGCCCATTTTCTCAGGTTTTTATCTGAAATATTGTTCAAAAATCAGATATGAGCCCTATATACACTGGGATATGGTAATGTACAAAGCTTTGGCGATATTCAATTGGCACAGCGATCGCTATTAGATATCAGCGGCGTGAATGCAGGTTCCGTTCAAATTCAGGGTAGGCAAATTCAATTCACCGATGGCTCTCTAGTACTGGCGCAAAATTTTGGCAATCTCCCCGGCGGCGACATTCGCCTTCAGGCTACAGAGGCGGTTGATTTGATTGGCAAAACAACTGATGGCACAATTCAGAGCGGAGTGCGTAGTAATGCTTTTGGTATGGGAGCTAGTGGGAATATCAGCGTTATTACTCCCAACTTCACTATCAAGTCGGGAGCGGGGTTGAATAGCACAACTTTTGGAAAAGCTCCCAGTGGCAATATTTACATTGATGCAACCGCCATTGAACTGTCTGGCTTTTCACCCAATAATCCTGCTGATGTCACCACAGTCAACACTACTACACTAGGCACTGGGAATGCTGGTGATGTTTTTGTCAATAGCAATAGTCTACTAGTATCAAGCGGTGCCTCACTATCTTCGGCTACCTTTGGCAGTGGTTCTAGCGGTAAAGTGACGATTCGCAACACCAACACCACGGTGATGGGAGAAAGTCCCTCTGGACTTTACAGCAACATTAGCTCAACTACATTTGCAACCGGAAGTGCCAAAACCTTGACCCTGAATACTGCCAAATTGCAAATTTTGGATGGGGGAGCAGTTGCTACCACCTCATTTTTTGCAGGTAATGGGGGAGATTTGAGCATCAATGCTACTGAAGCGATCGCAATCAATGGTCAAGGTCGGGCAACTAATAGTAGCATTAACGCCTCCACCATCCGACCCGATGCTTTATTGCGGAAACGATTCGGTCTGCCAGATATATTAACGGCGAATGCCGGCACTTTGAGCATTACCACACCGAACTTAACGCTGACGAATGGCGGGACAGTCAGTGTCACCAGTCAAGGTAGTGGAAATGGTGGCAATATTAATATCAGTGCAGATGCCATCCAATTAAAGAATCAAGGCTTTATTCAAGCACAAACAGAATCCGGTAATGGTGGCAATATTAAATTGTCCGCTAAAAACCTGTTGCTTCTACAAGACAATAGCCAGATAACCTCAACAGCTGGAGGTTCAGGGAATGGAGGTAATATAAACATCAATGCACCTATCATCGTCGGCTTAAAAAACAGCGACATTATTGCCAATGCAGTACGAGGCAGAGGTGGTAATATCCAAATCACCACCCAAGGCATCTTTGGGCTGAAATTCCGTCCCCAACTCACTCCAGAAAGTGACATCACCGCCAGTTCCCAATTTGGGGTGAGTGGCACGGTTCAAGTTAATACTATCGGTATCGATCCAAATTCGGGTTTAGTGGAACTGCCTGCAAATGTCACCGATCCATCCCAGCAAATTGCTACAGGCTGCGCGGATAGTGAAGGCAGCCGCTTTGTGGCAACGGGACGAGGTGGTGTGCCGCAAAATCCCCTTCAGCAGGTAACGAGCGATCACACTTGGTCTGATATCCGCAATCTGACTGCATACCGCAAAACAGGCGAAGTGATAGCTCAAATACCCACAAAAGAGGCAGTTCTTGTCCAGGCTACAGGTTGGCGACGTAATACACAAGGAAAAATTGAGTTGATTGCAGATAAATCTCCTACTCAGGCGCAACAACCATTAACCTGTGCTGCTGTTCCTAAAAATTAATGACGTTATAAATAATGCCCTGAATGGGAACTCTAACTTTAAATCAGTAAAGGAAGTCTTTGGTGATCAGAGTCGTACCCTTTCTATTTATATTAGATAAGTGAGTTATTTACTCCAGGAATGATGCTAAGGGCGATCGCTACCTTTAGTGAATCTCTTTCAGAGAGCGATCGCTGGCGTTGATTCTGCGATTGAACTGAATTACGTGATACCGCCGTCTGCTGCCCAAGGTGAATGTTGTAGATGTCGCCGCCAATTTGCCCAGCATTCACTGTGCCAGCGTTAATCAACCCACCGCCAAACTGTGAATTGCGTAAGTCATTACTGGAGACTTGCTTTGGGTCTTCTGAATCGGGCATGGGTTTGACTTGAGCGTTCTTAAGCGTCGTTGTTGTGAATACTAGCACCATTTTGCTGTGCCTCAGCAATTCACTGTTCCTTTTGTAGTACAGAAGTTAAATGCTCTAACCAGCCCTTTAGTTATTAAATAAAGCTTGTTGAGAATGAATCCTCTTTTCCTTTTACCACAAATTGCTACACTCTCTATTCTATAAGCATTTTAGAACATTTTGTCTCCTATCAAGCATCTGGACACTCATCTATAAATTCTTGTAATTCTGCGATTTTAGCTTGTAGATACTGATTTATTATTGTTCGCTGTTAGACAAAATTATCTCTCCGTATTATCTCGTAGTTTTTTTCAGAAATCAAATATGATTCCTATATCCCTCTTCCATCACTCTAGGCAGAGTAAAAAGATAAATCCTCCAATTGTGAATAAGAAAAAATGAAACCAATAAACTCATTCATAATTTGAATTAGCCATTGAAAACCAATTTGTAAATACCGATTGTTAAACAGTTGTATCCAAGGTTTAAGTAAACAGTAATAAATGTATGGTTGGAGGATTAAGCGTAAATTATTCAGTCGGTGATTCCAACTAAAAATGTTATTCCACGAAGGATGTTGACGCAACTTGAATAACAGATTCTTATCTGAAGAATCATTGCCTGCATTTTCTGACTGATTCATGACAGAAAACTGCAAACTAACCATCAAAAAGACACTCTCGACAATTTCCCACCAGCGTTCAATTTGATGGTACTCAGTCAAGCGGAAATCTGCCCACCCTAACTGATTTTTACATTGTTTAAAACCATACTCTATCCAAGTTCTCAAGCCATAATTATTGCCAATTACCGCCGGAGGTGTATCTGATAAATTGGTCATTATATACCAAGTAGAGTTATCAGGTAACTTAGTTATATCTGTTGTAATTTGCCAATACTTCCAAGTTCTTCGCTTCCCAAAGATAATTTCTCTCATGTAGCGTTCTTCAGTTTTACCATTAGAGAAGATTCGCTCAAAATTTTTCCATCTATTGTACCTAATTCCTTGCCCAGATGGCATCCAGACACCATGATTACAACGAAATTGCCACAATAAATGGCATTTTATATTGATTCAATACACTCAGAAAAGTGTCACTTTCCCCGTAAAGACTATCTGCTAAAACTAACTCAAACTTAAACCCTATCTCTTGGAGTTCCGTAATTATTTCTGCTGCTAATTGAGTCTTTGTCTTATAGATATCATCTCCTTTGAGCCGTTTCTTAGGTTTGTAGATTCTAAACAGTAATGGAAACGTTACTCCTTGCCATATTCCATAAGCATTTACAGATACTATTCCATTCTCTGTCTTTCCTAAGTTACCTATATACTGCCTCTCCACATAATCTGTTTTTTTCCCTTTTTTCTTATCTCCTGTTTCATCAATGATTAAGATGATTTCTTTCCTTCCTATTTTTTGGAGAATTATTTCTAATCTTTGCTTTCTAACTTCCTCTACTTCCCAAGGTGATTCTGTCAAAAAATGAAGCAACGATTGCTCATTGTTTAACCCCACTGCTCTGGCAATTGCTGGTCACGTCTTCCTCTTAATTTCTGCTGTCATTCCCAAGTGCAATCGCTTGAACGCTTCGTAACTTCTTACTTCTGGGAAGAATTTTTCGTAAGCAGCACAATAATTATCTACAAAGGTGACTGTCTCATTAGGAATTCTGGGCTGTGTCATAGCTCCAGCCCTCCTTTGAACGTTTTACTTTTATTTTACTCTGCCTAGAGTGATGGAAGAGGGATATACTCAGGCTTAATACTTAAGAATATCTATTTTGCAGTAGGAAGTTAGCTATGTCTCAATTCGATTAGCCTTACCCCTCTTCTGTCACTCTCCGGGAGGGCGATCGCTAGAAGCCTGATAAGGCAGTCAATACAAGCTATCCTATTAGAAAAAAATGGGTCTTGTATTTGTTATTAGAAAATAAGCGTGCGATTGCTTGCTATACAAAAGCTCTAGAATTTAGAAATAGTAAATGTTTTCGGAGAGTGACAGAAGAGGGGTAAGCTAAAACACAAATCACTAACAGTTAACAGTCAACACTTATGTGAAACAGCTTAACAAATAAAGACTCTCCTCCTATCTTGAGGTTAAAAGGAAAATTTGAGGAACTTGTGAAGAAGTGGTTAATGCTCCCTAGACTATTCAAAAAGTGGTTTAAATCAACAGCCTCAACCTTGTAGGTGATGCTTACCAATCAATCTAACAGTACTAGCTTGCAGTCCTTTATCACCTTCTTCCTCTGCAAAACGAACTTCATCTCCCACCTGCAACTGCTCAAAATCACCATTGAATAGACTGTTGCGGTGAAAATAAACTTCGCTACCATCAGGTGTTTCGATAAAACCGTAGCCTTCATCAGAGAACAAAGACGCAATTCGTCCATGAGGCTGTTCTGCGTGAGTCTTGGTTTCCTGACGCAGCATACTGGTGTGGTCTTGCAGTTTGCGCTTGGCTGCATCAAAAGCATCACGAATTGCTACATAAATATCCTCGTGAGATTGATGTTCAGGTGGGTCACGTCTGACAACGATTTCCCCCGTTGGCACAGTGATGTCAATTCGCACCTGGTAAAGTTTACCGTTACGGTGATGTCGATGTGGGGCATCAACTATGACTCGACAGCTCGTAATCCGGTTATAAAAATGCTCTAGTTTATCAGCTAAGGAGCGAATTTTTGCTTCTACTGCTTCTGATGCTGGAATATTGTGAAAGGTGATTTGTAGTGGGATTATCATGTGTTCTCCTATTTCTCAAGTGTCTCTTGCCTGGATTGAGAGATTGCTCAGGCAAGGTGCTAATTAAGATGCGTTTTCCCAATCACATAACAACTCATGCTCTTGTTTTACTGGGAGTTGACGGAGGGGAACTTGAGGAGTACCAATATCTGTTGAATGTTGAGATAACTGTTTTTTCTTAATTACCTTTTTTACCTGCAATTTTGGTTGAGTGGCTGCAATGGTCATTCTACTCACCTCCCATACTAAATCAGGAAGGAAAAATCGTGATATCTGCGACATATATAGCAACAATTACAACTCAATAATCAATGTATCTGATAATTTTAGCTAGTTGTTGCCCTGCTTCAGCGCGATTTCGGAATCTTGTTTTGATTTGACTGATAGTAGCCATAACTGACCGCCGCTTACCAGATATCTTTTAGGTTAGATAACAAATTTGAGAAAGTTGTGAGAAAAGCAAAACTACCTCACAAGTTCTTCAAATTTTTCTTTTAGCATCAAATTAAAGCCAAATAATTAGCCACGTTACACTTAGAATTTTAAACACTACTAACTTATAAAAACTGGTGAATTTACTATGCAAAACTTATCTAATCAACCAGTGAAAAGCGCTCATGAACTCAAAAGAAAGTATGAAGCAGGAGAAAGAGACTTTCGCGCAGCTGAGTTATCTAAAGTTGACTTACAAGAAACTTATTTAGAAGGAGTAGACCTTAGCGGAGCCAACTTGGATGCAGCCAAGCTTAGTAGAGCAGACTTGAGTGGTGCTAATCTCAGTGGAGTTTATTTAAGAAAGGCAAATCTGAGAGGAGCTAACCTCAGTGGTGCAGATTTGTTTAAAGATAAATTGGTGGGAGCAGATTTGAGTGAAGCTGACCTCCGAGGTGCAGATTTAAGAGGAGCTAACTTGAACGGGGCTAACTTAAATGCAGCCAAATATGACAGCTACACAGTTTTTTCAGAGGATTTTGACCCTGTAAGCGCCAAAATGATGCAGTTGGAAGAATAATAAGGAGATATATTATGGCTCATGTCCTGACATCTGAGAAAGTCTTCCCTCGAATGGTAGATTTACGCAGATATTTACACCGCCATCCTGAACTGGCATTTGAGGAAAAAAAGACAGCATCCATCGTAATAGATGAACTTAAGCGTTTAGGTATTCCTTTTTCGTATGGTGGGGTGGGTAGTGGCATCATTGCCAAGCTGATCAATAGTGGACAAAAAGCGCCGACAATTGCTGTGCGGGCTGATATGGATGCTCTCCCCGGACAAGAAAATACGGGATTGCCCTTTGCTTCTTTGCACCCAGGTAAGATGCACGCCTGCGGTCACGACGGTCACATGGCAATGGTGTTAGGCGCAGTAGCTTTATTGAAAGAGAATCCGCCACCAGGAAATGTGGTTTTCATCTTTCAACCTGCTGAGGAAAAGGGTGGTGGCGCGAAAGTCATGATCCAAGCTGGTGCTTTAGAAGGCGTAAATGCCATCTTTGGCGGTCATGTTACCCGTCACTACCAAGTCGGAGAGATTATGGTTGCCAAGGGAGTAATTACTGCCCAATCTGATGGCTTTACTATTCGTGTCAAAGGAAGAGGCGGACATGGAGCTAGACCTCATGAAGCTGTTGATGCTGTAGTTGTTGCCGGACTGCTAATTATGGCTGTGCAAACCCTGGTTTCACGAGAAATCAACCCTGCCTATCCTTCAGTAGTTACCATCGGTAAAGTAGAAGCAGGTAGTGCAGGTAATGTCATCGCTGAGGAAGCAATTTTAGAAGGTACTATTAGCACAACAAACTTAGATGTGCAGAACCACATAATTGACGGACTAAAGCGCATAGCCACAGCCGTGGGAGAACTGCACAATGCCAGAGTAGAGGTAGAAATTCGCCACGGATACCCACCTGTCATTAATACAGGAAAAGAAACAGAAATCGCTCAACGGGCTGTAGTTGAGATTTTGGGTTCCAAGGGATTAGTCACAATGGATTATCCCAGCATGGGAGCCGAAGATTTTTCTTTCTACTTGTTACACGTTCCTGGGTGTTACGTCAGATTTGGTGCTTGTCAACAAGGTTGTGAGAACATTCCTTTGCATAGTCCTTCCTTTGACTTTGACGAAGAAGCATTGAAAGTTGGCGCAGCTTTCTTTGATCGGGTGGTTCGAGAAGCGATCGCAGAATATGCAGATAATTCTCAGTAAAAAACAGCAGAAGGCAATCAAAATTTTACCAATAGCTTAAGTAATATTCATGAAAAGCGTAGATTTAATCAATTTGGCAGGGTTTCAAGAAGTTGAACATACAGCTGACTGGGCTTATCGCGTTTGGGGGCGGAATTTAACTCAGTTATTTATCCAAGCAGCGATCGCTCTTTATTATTTAGGCAGCATTTTTTTTCATCTGTTAAGAATTGCTGCCAAAAATTCAAATTTACATTTGAATTTTGAAATTCATCTTTTTTTTAGAAGCAGCAACAAGTATTAAGATGATTATTTGTCATAAAAATTTATAAAAATCTTAGGTGCAAGTTAATGGTTAGGAGGCGAGTCTTTCTACTTCAAAGCTTCAGTATAATTGGGTTAGTAGAATTATCTGCGATCGCTTGTAGTTCTGTGGGTAATAAAAATACCAAAATTGCCTCCACCCCAAGCAGTAAATTTACAACAGAGAGGAAAAGCATGAAATTAGAAAGTGTCTTTGGATCTAATAGCCAAATTCCTGCCAAATATACCTGTGATGGTGCTGATATTTCGCCTACTCTTAGCTGGGATGAACCTCCAAAAGAAACCCAAAGTTTAGCATTAATAGTCGATGACCCAGATGCACCCAGACACACATTTGTACATTGGGTACTTTACGATATACCTCCTACAGTTCGGCAATTACCAGAACACATTACTGCTACGAAAACCTTACCAAGTGGTGGAGTGCAGGGAAAGAATGATTTTAGCAAATTAGGTTATGGTGGCCCCTGTCCTCCTAGTGGTACACATCGGTATTTCTTCAAACTTTATGCTTTAGACAAAAACTTGGGTTTGCCACCAGGCGCAACAAAAGAGCAAATTTTGCAAGCAATGAAGGGTCATATTTTGGCAACAGCAGAGTTAATCGGATGCTACCAAAGTCAGCGTTAGACTTCCTGCGAATTGATGATTTTCTCAAAAGGACTAAGCAGAAATCTGAGTCTAATTGAGTGTAATTGAATTGTGTGTGAGTCCAAAACTTCACTCTTAGGTGGAATATTGGTTAGTAATATACTTTGACCGTTCCAAAAATATGGGTATGAACAGAAGATATTTCTAACATTCAGGAGTTATTCGTATGCACAAAGAATACATGGATGCTTTAGAAGAATTAATCAATAAATTGACATTAGCTGCAATCCTAGAGATGTTAGAGCGAATATGTCACAAAAAAGCAGAATATTTGCGAACTCATTGGCAAGATGAAACTTCAGCTAAGATGTGGGAAAAAGCTGCTCGACAAATAGAACAGATAAATATTGATGTTTGAGTAAATAGTCAAACTGTTTAAGTAAGGATTATGAACGTCTTCCCAAAATGAGTGAAGCTACGATATATGCCGTGATGACTCGTATTATGCTATTTCGTCTACTAGCCAGCTAAAGATTTACTTTATAAATGGTCTCTGATGATTCATCACAAAGCTAAATGAGAAATTAGAGGCGATCGCCTCAAGGGCGAACTAGAACATCAAGGCATCAGTATCCGGGCTGGGTCTATGTCCGGTTTATCTTCGCCAAGTGAACTTGGCGGGGTAAAGGGAAAGGGGGAAGGTGGGGCCCCCACGAAGTGGGGATAAGG
>NZ_JAAGOG010000156.1:0-20239 GCF_010747425.1 Nostoc sp. UIC 10630 | reverse complement strand
TCCCCATTCCCCGCTCCCCATTCCCCACTCCCTAATTCAAAATGGCAACTTGGCAATGTGTAAAACAATGTGGAGCCTGCTGTAATCTTGATCCAGCAGATCGTCCAGATTTGGATGAGTATCTCTCTCCACCAGAACTAGAACTCTATCTCAGCATGGTAGGCGAAGGCGGCTGGTGCGTTAATTTCGACCATACCACGCGCGAATGTCGCATCTACTCAGATCGTCCTCGTTTCTGCCGCGTGGAACCAGAGGTTTTTCAAGATATGTATGGGGTTGAACCTGAAGAAGTCAACGATTTTGCTATAGACTGCTGTCGCCAGCAAATAGAAGGAGTATACGGCGATCGCAGTTTAGAAATACTACGCTTCGATCAAGCTATTGGGCTATAAGGAGGATCTTTAGGACACAAAAACACCCCCATAATTTTTTTATCACCATTTATGTAGTTGCAATTTATTACAACAATCTGAGAATATGATAGAAATATGAAAATAACCTAGCAACCCAAACTACTGCTTGTGAAACTTGACTCTGCACCTTTGGAGATTTCTGGCATAGCTCAGACTGAAATCGAGCTAGAAGTGAAAGACAGCACTGATTTTAACTTAACTCCTGCGATCGCCCAGCGAGTTCAGCCTGTAGTTGCCGATAGTCCTCCAAAGCAGCAATCAGTGTTAGTAGTTTTTGGCACAACTTTTGTAACCATTTTTCTCGCAGAAATTGGAGACAAGACTCAGCTATCCACCCTATTAATGAGTGCAGAATCTCATTCGCCTTGGGTGGTATTTCTCGGATCGGCAGCGGCGCTGATAACCACCAGCTTATTAGGCGTACTTTTAGGTAGTTGGATGGCTAGCCGACTCAGCCCAAAAACTGTAGAAAAATCAGCAGGTGTGATGTTGTTGGTAATTTCCCTAATGCTGTTTTGGGATGTATTTACTAGTCATTAGTCATTAGTCATTTGTCATTGGTCATTTGTCATTTGTCATTAGAGAAACTCCCATTACCCATTCCCCATTCCCCATTCCCCCTTAATAATATGGATTGGCATCTTTTAGGACTGAGCTTTATTACAGTTTTTTTATCAGAATTAGGTGACAAAAGTCAGCTAGCAGCGATCGCACTTTCAGGGCGTTCTAATTCTCCGCGTGCAGTATTTTTTGGTGCAGCAGGCGCATTGCTGTTGACTAGCCTGTTGGGGGCATTAGCAGGGGGAGCAGTAGCCGAATTATTACCTACACGTTTGTTAAAAGCGATCGCTGCGATCGGATTTGCCATCCTTGCTGCACGCTTGCTGTTATTTAACAACGAACCATCGGCGGATTCTGAAGAAACACCATGAGAAAGGACTCAGAAGAGAGAATTCAGAAGACTCTACCCATAAAGGGATGGAGTTAAAACGCTACCGGACTCTAATTCATACTGACTCCTGTTAGCGGATAGCTAAGGTTTAACCCATTCTGACTCCTGAATTCTGACTCCTGAGTTCTGAATTCTTCTTTACAAAAGTTCCCAAGCCGTTCCTTTGTAGCCGTATTGGAAAATTTCGGGATGTAAAATTTCAGCCAAAATTTCTAGAGAATCTACCAGTCGTGGCCCTGGACGATTAAAGTAAGAATTGCCATCAGTGATGTAGACTCTACCAGCTTGCGTAGCGTGTAGTTTTTCCCACTCTGGACGTTGAGTTAACAATTTGGCTTCTTGGCGAGTGCGATTTAAATCAAAGCCACAAGGCATAAAAACAATTACATCTGGATCAGTTGTTAATAGTGTTTCCCACGGCAAGATAGGAGAAGGCTGACCTGTATAACAAAATAGAGACTGTCCTCCTGCCAAGTTAACTAATTCAGGAATCCAATTGGCGGCAACCATCAAAGGATCAGTCCACTCGATACAGGCAACTGTAGGCTGTTCATTTAAAGAAAGTCCTTGGATTCTTTGCTGACAAATTTTGACGCGAGCTTCTAAATTTTCTAAGGCTTTTACCGAGTCTACCTCGAAGGCATTACCAACTCGCTCAATATCAGCCCAAATATCTTGGAGAATATTGGGTTGTAAAGAAATAATCTGTGGTTTACTGTCAATGAGTGTGGCAACTGCCTTTTCAACTTCGTCTAAGCTAACAGCGCAAACATCACACTGGTCTTGAGTGAGAATGTGAGTAGGCTGCAACTGCTCTAAAACATCAGTTTTGATTTCATAAATACTGAGAGCAGATTGTAATAAATCGTTCACCTCATCGTTAATTTGGCTGCTGGAGGCATTAGAGTCTAAGCGTGCTTGGGTACAAACGGGGCGATCGAGGATTTCTGGAGGGTAATCGCATTCGTGCGATCGCCCCACAATAGCATTAACCAATCCTAGTGCCGCTAAAATCTCTGTTCCACCGGGAATCAGGGAAACAATTCTTACATTACTAACTGTCATCGCTCCACCTCCATAAAAGCTGCCATTACCTTAATGTTCTCAAAATTTTAGCCATTAGGTATCTTTCTCTAGGGGAATCAACGGTGTTTTGGTAATCATCTTGATTATCTGTGAAGTTGCTCCAGAGCTTAGGACTTATGTCCCATTGCCTCAGTAAGCTTGATTTTGTACAGTTCCAAAAAAAATGAATTAATATTAACACTAACCAATAAATTGACTTACAGCCTTTTTCAAGTAATTAAAATAAATAGACTACATCACTCTCTATTTCCCGAATCAAAACACCATACTACTTAATATTTGTGTGAAATTACTTGATAGTGAAATTACTGTAAATGCTAATTATCCCCTGGCAAAAATTACTGCCATAAAGTAATAAAAGTGATTAGCAAAGTCTAGTTTGGAACTCGTTATCTAGAATTAGAAAAATTAAATTATAAAAAATATACTTTCCGGTTATGAAAAACCATACCAAGTAATTGTAGTTATACAAAGACGGTTCTACTTTTTGCGTAGAACTCGAAGGCAAAATTATTTCTTCTTGAGGTCAAGTAATGCAGGTGGTGTCAGCTAGAGATATTGCAGAGCAAAATCAGTCCCAAGAGGCTTTACAAATCAGAGAAAATAGTCGTCGAAAACAAAACCAGACATTAGTACAACTAGCAAGAAGCAAGACGTTTCAACAAGGCAATCTTAATGCAGTATTGAGAGAGATCACAGAAACTGCCGCTCAGACGCTCTTAGTCAAGCGAGTTGGGGTGTGGTTATATAATGAAGAACGCTCAAAAATTGAATGCATCGATTTATATGATGTAAACACTAAGGAGCATAGCTTTGGTAACTGGCTTTCACAAGAAAATTATCCAGCTTATTTCCAGGCTTTAGAAGAAGAACGTACCATTGCCGCAAATGATGCCAGAAACGATACAAGAACCCAAGAATTATCCCAGCCTTATCTTTGTGTTTTAGGCATCACATCCCTACTGGATGCACCCATTTGGCTAGAGGGTCGTTTGGTAGGCGTAGTATGCCACGAACACATAGGCGAACTTCGCGAGTGGACTTTAGAAGAAGAAACTTTTGCTGGCTCGATTGCAGATTTCGTGACTTTGGCTATAGAAGCGAGCGAGCGAAACATGGTACAGGAAGCACTGCGGCAGAGTGAGGCGAAATTTCGAGCAATTTTTGAACGTTCTTCTATTGGTATTGGACTTATAGATATGAAAGCGCAGATAGTCGATACTAATCCGGTAATGTGCGAGATTTTAGGATACAGCCGAGAAGAACTATACGGTAAGCGCTTTACAGATTACATTTCCACGCAAAAGGGGGATTTAAAACTTTACAAACAACTGGTGTCAGAAATTGGCAAAAACTCAGGGAAAACTTCAAGGTTCGCCTTCCCAGTCTCCCAACTTGAGG
Organism: Nostoc sp. UIC 10630; assembly: GCF_010747425.1. Lineage (NCBI taxonomy): Bacteria > Bacillati > Cyanobacteriota > Cyanophyceae > Nostocales > Nostocaceae > Nostoc > Nostoc sp. UIC 10630. The sequence continues at coordinate 16,387 of NZ_JAAGOG010000156.1, read as the reverse complement.
AACAGGCTGTCGATAAACATCGCATTGAGATGGAAAGACGCTGCTTACATAAAGATGGTAGCCTAGTTTGGACTCATATCTCTGTTTCTGTTATACCAGACAGCAATGGTGAACCTGAGTTTTTTCTAGCGATGATTGAGGATATTACTGAACGCAAGGAAACAGAATTGAAACTACGTGCCTCTCAAGAAGCAGCAGAAGCTGCTAGTCGGGCAAAAAGTGAATTTTTAGCAACCATGAGCCACGAGTTGCGAACACCTCTTAATGCGATTATGGGCTTATCACAGTTGCTGCAACAAGAAGTAGTTGGCTCTCTCAATGAAAAGCAGAACGAATATGTAAGTTGTATATATAGTAGTGGTGAGCATTTGCTGGCACTGATTAACGATATTCTTGATTTATCGAAGGTAGAAGCAGGCAAAGAAGAACTGTTACTGTCACCTTTACCAGTATCTGATTTATGTAATTATGCCATCTGGACAGTGCGCGATCGCGCCTCAGAAAAGGGGTTAAAACTCACCTACAAAATTGACCTACAAGAGGATATTTGTATTGCTGATGAGCGGCGCATTAAGCAAATGCTACTCAATTTGCTCACCAATGCCATTAAATTTACCCCAGCCGGTGATGTATCGCTGGTAGTGAAAAAAGTACCTCAAGGAATAACCTTTACAGTTTCAGATACTGGAATTGGTATAGACCCAAATCAGTTTCAATTTCTATTTGAACCATTTAAACAGCTTGATAGCCAATTAAATCGGCAGTATGAAGGCACTGGTTTAGGTTTAGCTTTAACACGCAAACTAGCGCGTTTGCATGGTGGAGATTTAACTGTTACATCGACTTTAGGAGAAGGTAGTCAGTTCACTTTGTTTCTACCAAATCCAGTACTTTCGAAAGCAGTCGAAAATGAAAAGCATGAGGAAGATCAGGGAGATGAGAGAGAAGAGTTTACTTTATCCTCCTCCCCAGACATCCCCAAAAATAAAACTATTTTACTTATAGAAGAAGAGGAAAAAACTGCAACAGTTTTGCAAGACTATCTTCAGTCAATTGGCTATAAAGTCAAGTGGATAGATAATGAAAACGATTTTTTGAACCAGGTGCAAAGCCTCCAAGCAGATTTAGTTTTTTTTGATTTACAGCTAACTAAAAAAACTAGTATCTTAAATTTGCTAAATCTCCTTAGACAAAAGCCTTCTTGGAAAGATACACCAATTGTAATAATGACCTTGAACGAACCTATAGAAAAAGAAATTAATAAGTTACCAGGTAGTGCTAATGACTATCTTGTTAAGCCAATCCGCACAGTTCATCTAGAGTCATTACTAATGCGATACTTGAGCTAATTTTACTATGAAATTTATTGTTTATTGGTTAGGCAATTTAGTATTTAAAATCATTGTCAACTGCTGTGATTACCAGTTATTAAAATAAGCAGATTATTTAGACTATGAGATGTTTTTTCTCATTGTTATATGGCGAATGCTTGCTTCTTCAAATATTTCTCCCTCTTCTATAAAATCCAGCTTTCTGTATAAATTTTTCACATATTCTTGAGCGTGAATCACAACTTCTGTAATATTTTTGTTAGCTATAATCTGTAGTGCCCTCTCCATAATTTTTGTACCAATACCCTGTCCTCTAGCTGTAGATAAAACTGCAAGCCTTTCTATCTTGGCAGTTTTATCTTCCAAGTATCTAATTCTGGCAGTACCAACAGCTTCTTCATTTAAATAAGCAATCAAATGCTCAGATATTGCATCTTTGCCATCAAATTCTAAAGCAGGATCTACATTTTGTTCATCCTGAAAGACTACTTGTCTAATTGCTTTAATTGTAGGAAAATCTTGAGGAATTTTAGCAACTTTTATAGATAAATTACTCATCAAGCTCTTTCTGTTGTTAGATTATAAAATAATTAGGATATATGGCAATATGCTTAGAATAGTCATATTTCGCCTCAGAAGCTCATCCGAACCCGCTTATAAAAAACAGGGTTATTTTTTCTATTATAGGATCATAATGTCAGGACTAATTTTAGCTTATTCGTAGCCAAATCAAGGCATTTATCTACTTTTTATGGGTAAAATTTGAATTGAATTTTAGGGATCTAAATGTAGATTTTACATCACTTGTCTCTGAAAAATCATGTTAGTTCTATATACTCAAAATTTTGCCATATCTCAATTTAATTGTAAACTCACTTTACTCACCTTGATGACCCAAGTTGTTTTGGCAGAATCCTTATTTCTGTGGCTCTGATTAAATTCATCATTGAGACTTGATTGCAATCAATTTGTAATTAACAATTTCGAAAAAAGTCTTAACCTAAATTTGTACTAACTTTAACTCAATCTTTGCCTACGCTGTATGCCTTAGTAAGAAGATTGTGTAGTAACTCTGGTAAAATACTGTATTCCAATCGGTTTTTAGGTGTATTACTACCACTAACCTAGAGCTAGAAGTCAAGCTGGAGGTTCTTAGGAGTTACTGTTTACTGCATTTAAGGATTGGAGATTCATGAAACTGCAACTGATCCAATTACATATACTCTGAACCAAATTCACTGGAGCGTAGACCCATGATAAGCACAAATGCTGTTTGCACGGAGGAAACCAGGTGTCTACGCCGACAGCATGACATTTGCATATTTTCTGTGGAGTTTTCTTAACTATTCTTGAGGAGTACAAATGCTTGAGGCTATCGCTGTTGCTTGGTTATTACTGTTTTTTGGTGATTTTCTATCTACATTTATTTACCACGTACCCGAGCATGTTTTTGGTAGCCTTCATTTAAAAACGCACCACTCCTGGAAAAAAGATTTCCGCCACTACGCTATTCTGACTTTTAATCCTCAAGTTCTTTTAGATGGTATCTTAGGAGCTTTGCCTTATGTACTCATAGCAGTAGTCTTGTGGTCTTTCTCTCCCATTGGCGTTATTTCGGGATTACTGCTTGGTCAGTTTCATGTATGGTGGAGACACATAAGTGTACTTGGTTGGCAAACTCCAAAGCCTATAAATATTTTATGCCAAATTTTATTTGTTACTACTCCTGAGAGACACTGGTTACATCATCACAAAACTAATTTAGGTTTCGGTGATATTTTTACATTCTTTGAACAACCTGCACAAATGTGGTTACGCTGGCTTCGGTTACTCAGACTTCGTGTTCGCTACTCTCGGATCTAACTGAAGCTACTACTTATCTCAATACTTTTTAAACGTACCAAAAGAAGTTGCGATCGCAGCTTCTTTTGGTACGATATTTATCTTTTCAGAAAAATATATTAATTGCCCCTACTGTATGTGGCTTTGTGTAAGTCCTAAAATAAGCGAGTTACACAAACAGAAGTATACCTTTGTAACGAAGTATAAAGGTATTTGCTAATGTTCAACTTCACTGTTATTTCGCCAATATTTTTGGGAAAACTAGTCTTAATTAGTAAATTATTATATCTCTAGATTTTTATGATAATTTCTCTCTTTTCCAGAGAGGGCTGTTTTCCTTCTACCTTTCGGGTATCTCCTAAGCCCTTCGGGCACGCTTTGCGAACGGAGACGTTACGCGAACGCAGTCACTCATGGGGAAAACCCCCAAGAGCGCCCTGTCTCACTTCTTGCCCTGTATTTCCTGTCTTCATTGATAAAATTAATCACCCAATTTGCTTGACTGGGGTTAATTTGCAACTTGCTGCTTATGAGGTGTTTTATGTCCCCAGTTAGCCTCAGAAAGATTCTCAACAAAAAAGAATTGCCATCTCTCCTTCATAACTTAGTCTACCAGCTCAACATTGCGATTGATGTTGAACTAGTAGATGGCACAAAACTACTTAGCATTGGGGAGCAAACTACCGAAAACCGATATCCAATCGAGATGTCAGGAGAAATCATCGGTTGGGTTGTGGGAGGAGAGCAGGCAATTCTAGTTGCAAGTTTGCTCTCATTGTTGGCCAAGCAAGAAGCTGAGAAGAAAGTACTGGCCATAGAATTGCTGGAGCGATACCAAGAAATTGATTTGTTTGACGATATCTCGACTCAACTCGCAACAAGTTTGGATACGCGACAGATTGCTCAACTCGTGCTTCAGGAATTAAGTCGATTAATTGAATCGTCTGCGGGGATGATTCTGCTTTTGAGTCCAGATGCAACTGCATTTGAAATCATTGCCGAATTTGGAGAGTTTTTTGACGATAGCCACCCGCAACCAGGTAAGGGAATTATTGGCAACATTGTGCAATCCAACCGGGCAGAACTGATCAATGATGTGCAAACCGATCCTCGATTAGAGGTGAAAAAAAACGTTAGCGCCATAATTTGTGTACCGTTACGAGCCAAAGAGCGGGTACTGGGAGCGATCGCGATTGGGGCATCCAAAACCGATTCATACAAAGCTGAACACCTGAAACTTGTGAGTATCTTTGCCTCTCAAACAGCGATCGCCATTGACAAAGCTTTGCTTTATGAGCAAAGCACTCAAGCAGCAGTTCAGGCACAAGCCCAGACAAAAAAGCTTCAGAAAGCTCTTCATGAGCTGCAATTGGCCCAAACTCAGTTAATTCAAAGCGAAAAAATGTCCAGTCTCGGACAACTTATTGCCGGAGTTGCCCACGAAATCAACAACCCGGTTAACTTTATTTGCGGCAATTTAAAGTATGTTGCCGAATACGCCCAAAACTTATTGCACCTATTGGAAAACTATCAGAAATTCCTACCTGTTGTCCCTCCAGAGTTGGAATCAGAGTTAGACAATATAGACCTGGAATTTATCATGCAGGATTTCCCCAAACTGCTAGATTCGATGAAACTGGGCACCGGTCGCATCGTAGAAATTGTCCAATCCCTGAAAAACTTCTCCCGCCACGACGAAGCAGAAATGAAAGCCGTCAATATCCATGATGGTATCGACGGAACGCTAATGATTCTTCATCATCGCCTGAAAGCAGATATTCACCGTCCGGCAATTGAAATCATCAAAGACTATGCAAAACTTCCCCTCATTGAATGCTATCCCGGACAGTTGAATCAGGTGTTTATGAACATCCTGGCAAATGCCATTGATGCTTTGGAGGAGACAATGAGTAATGGGGAATGGAAAAATTCTCATTCACCCCATCTTCTTGTTCCGCCATCTCCTCACTCTCCACTCCCCACTCCCCAAATCACTATTCGTACCAAAGTTCTCGATCGCCAGTGGGCTGTGATTCTAATTGCCGACAATGGCCCAGGCATGAAGGAGGAGGTTATTCACCGCATTTACGATCCCTTTTTCACTACAAAAGATATTGGTAAGGGAACCGGATTAGGTATGGCAATCAGCTATCAAATTGTTGTAGACAAACATGGAGGAATGCTCAAGTGTCGTTCTCAACCCGGTGAAGGCACAGAATTCTGGATTCAGATTCCCTTAAATTGTGCAGTGGTGGCCCCTACTGAAGAAGAGAATTACACCTCTGCCTCGCCAACTGCCACAACGATATTACCCCATATACCCGATGCCAATGGCTTCATTCGCTCACCAATCCCAATGCTCAAACCGACGGATTTACTGACCCGCCATACTCACTTAATCCAGCGACTTTCACAGCACAATCCAGATGTGGAAACTGCATCACCCGATGAAATTTACCAGATGTTCCAACGCCACCCAATTTCATTAAAGCTTTACGCCACTTTGTTGTCTTGGTTCTGTTGTTCTAACCCTACCTAAAATACGCTACTAGAGAAACCTTAGCCATGTTTAAGCAACTTGATGAATACAATAGTCAGCTATTTGAAAAATGTCCTGTTGGCCTAGCATTATGCCGAACAGATGGGACGCTAATTAATATCAACCATGCTTATGCTGAAATTTTGGGGCGCACTGTTCCAGAAACCCTAAATCTCAGCTATTGGCAAATTACTCCAAAAAACTATGCGGCCGCCGACCAAGCTACGCTAGAGAAGCTGGAACAAACTGGTCGCTACGGCCCCTATGAGAAGGAGTTAATCCACAAAGATGGGCATCTGGTTCCGGTCAGAATCTCTGGACTGATGATTGAGAAAGATGGGGAGCAACTGATCTGGTCTAGTGTGGAGGATATCAGCGACCTTCGACGCATTCAGCAGGAACGCCAACATAATGAACAAATCCTGAAACAGAGTGAAGCCCGATACCGCTCTCTGGTGACAGCTAATACACAAATTGTCTGGGTAAGCACACCAGAAGGAATTTGCTTTGAACTGGCAAGCTGGATAGCTTATACAGGTCAAAGTCTAGCTGAAGCTGAGAATGGGGGATGGATTAATGCTGTTCATCCTGACGATCGCGCCTACACAGGAGAAGTCTGGAGTGCTGCCGTGGCAAACCTGAGTATGTATCAAATTGAATACCGAATTTGTGGCAAGGATGGCAACTATCGCTACTTTTGGGTCTGGGGTGCGCCCGTTATAGAAGAAGATGGCAGCGTCAAGGAGTGGATTGGCACCTGTACCGATATTCACGATCGCAAGCTGGCAGAAGCCGAAAATCAGCGTCTTAAAGAACGATATCGCTCGTTAGTAACTGCTACTTCACAGATCGTCTGGGGAGCTACCCCGGAAGGACTGGGAATAAGCAATGAAATGCTCACCTGGATGGACTATACGGGGCAGAGCGAAGCTGAAGTTGAGGGTTGGGGCTGGATTGATCCAATTCACCCCGATGACCGTGCCAGTTCCACAGAAGTTTGGAATACTGCTGTGGTAAACCGAGCTATCTACCAAACCGAATATCGGTTGCGTAGCAAAGATGGCACATACCGCTACTTCTCTGTCTGTGGTGCCCCTGTCCTGGAGAAAGACGGCAGCATTCGGGAATGGATTGGCACCTGTAATGATATTCACGATCGCAAACAAGCAGAAGCTGAAAATCAACGTTTATTGGATATGTTGAATCATTCCAGCGATGCCATCATCGTCCGTGATATGAGCGACAAAATCTCTCACTGGAATCAGGGTGCCGAGAGACTCTACGGTTGGACGCGTGAAGAAGTAAAAGGCCAATGCATTCAAGCATTTATCAAAAAAACTTTTCCAAAACCAAAAGAAGAAATCATCGCAGAGTTATTAGAGCAAGGTAATTGGGAAGGAGAAGTGCAACACCTCACCCATGATGGCAAACTGATTACCGTCCAGAGTCGATGGACTTTGCAACGAGACATCTCTGGTCAGCCCTGCGCGGTGATGGAAATCAATACCGACATCACTGCACGCAAACAAGCAGAAATCGCTCTACGGCAACTGAATCAAGAACTGGAAGCCAGAGTTGTAGACCGGACAGCTGCCCTGCAAAATACCCTAGCAGAAGCGCAGGGATTAAATGCCATTTTAGATAACTTAGCAGATGGTTTGTTAGTGGCAGACACCGCAGGACAAATTACCCACTTCAATCCTGCCTTTTTAACCATGTATGGATTGACAGCTACCGCCCTCAAAGGTCACTACCGAGAACTGCCGATATCTGGTTTAGCAGAACTGGTTGCTCGAACTCAATCTCATCCCGAAGAGGTATTTTCTGCTGAAGTTGCACTGACGAAGGAACGTATTGGTCAGGCAGTGGCGACCGCTATTTTCAAAAAAACGGTAGAGCAAGAACCCCTAGCCTGCTTCGGTTCTGCGCTGCTGATTCGGGATATAACAGCAGAAAAAGAGATTGACAAGATGAAGACCGACTTTATCTCAACGGTTTCCCACGAACTGCGAACACCACTAACTTCTGTTCTCGGTTTTGCATCAATTATTAAAGAAAAGCTAGAAACCGATGTGTTTCCAATAATTTCTACTGAAGACCGCAAGCTTCAAAAAACCATTAAGCGGGTGGCGGATAATCTCAACATTATTGTGTCGGAAGCAGAACGGCTCACATCTTTGATTAACGATGTCTTAGACATCGCCAAGATGGAAGCAGGTAAGGTGGAATGGCAGATGCAGCCGCTCGATCCCAGCGAATTACTCGATTGGGCAACCAATTCTACCGCCGGGTTGTTTGAAACCAATGGCTTGCAGTTGGTTAGCGAGATTGAACCTGGACTGCCTCAGATAGTAGGCGATCGCAACCGTCTGCTGCAAGTTTTAATCAACCTGATTTCCAATGCCGTTAAGTTTACCGAATCTGGTTGTGTTACCTGCCGCGTCAAACAAGGAGACGACGGTGTTTGCATCAGCGTCATCGACACAGGCATTGGGATTGCACCAGAAGATCAGCCAAAAGTGTTTGAGAAATTCCGCCAAGTTGGTGACACCCTCACCGACAAACCCAAAGGCACAGGGTTAGGACTACCCATCTGTAAACAAATCATCGATCATCATGGCGGTAGAATCTGGGTTGAAAGTGAACCAGGGAATGGCAGTATATTCTCATTCATCATTCCCACCTACACCAGCGATCAAAAAACCACTGCTAATCTGAATCTGGATACGCTAGTCAAACAACTTAAAGAACACGTCATTACCACAAGCCCAGTGGTGAACAAAAACCGTAAAACCATTTTAGTTGTGGATGATGACGCTAACATTCGGGAACTGCTTCGTCAACAACTAGAAAATGAAGGCTACAACGTTCAGGAAGGAAAGGACGGCGTGGATGCAATTCATCAAATTAAAATAGCCCGTCCCGATCTGATTCTCTTGGACGTGATGATGCCCCAAATCAACGGTTTTGATGTGGCAGCTGTTCTCAAGAATGATCCTCAGACCGCAGACATTCCGATCATTATTTTGTCAATTATTGAAAACAAAGAACGGGGCTACCATATTGGTATTGATCGCTATCTCACCAAGCCCATTAATACAGAGAAACTCCTCAACGAAATTGGCTCACTGCTTTACCAGGGTACTTCTAGTAAAAAGGTATTAGTTGTAGATAAAAATGCATCAGCTTTAAAAACCTTATCCGATGTACTAGAAGCTCAGGGATACAACGTGATTGAAGCCTCAAATCCGCAAGAATGCATCAATAAAGCTCTGTCAGCCAAACCTGACATGATCATCATCGATTCTATCTTCTCTCAAGAAGGTGATTTGGTGAAAACCCTACGGTTTGAGAAAGAGTTAGAAAATGTATTTTTTATTATGCTGTCTGAGCAGTAATCTCTCCGATTGGGAATTGGGAATTGCGAATTAGGAATTTAGAGTAAAGATGATTACTTTGAGCTTTGAACTTGGCACTTCGACTTCTGAACTCGGAACTTCGACTTCTGAACTTGGCACTTCGACTTCTGAACTCGAAACTTCAACCTCTGAACACAAAGCGTAAAGCGTCAAGCTTAGAACTTATACCAATTCTGTATAAAGATGCGCCAAATTATATAAGGAACGAACCGCAAAGGGCGCAAAGGACACAAAGGAAGAAAGAAAATTTGGCGCAGCCTCACAAAGAAATGGTATTACTATTCCCAATTTCCCATTCCCCATTCCCCATTCTCAATTTCCCATTCCCAATCCCCAATCCCTAAATCTTATGACTCATAAAATTCTGATTGTTGACGATGAACCCAATATCTTGATTTTGATGGAACAAGCCTTAGAAGCATTAGAAGACGAGGGTGTAGAACTTCTAACTGCTAGAAATGGAGAAGAAGCTCTTGAAACTATTAAAACTGAAAAACCAAATCTAGTTTTTCTCGATGTGATGATGCCTAAAATGAACGGTTTGCAAGTCTGCCACATTGTTAAACATGACTTGGAAATGACTGACATCTACATTGTCATATTGACAGCTAAAGGACAGGAATTTGATAAACAAAAAGGGATTGAGGTTGGTGCAGATTTATATCTAACTAAACCATTTCGTCCCAAAGAAGTACTTGAAAAATCAAGGCAGGTGTTGGGATTTTGAGTAAAATTATGAACAACTTTAAAGCTTATCGTATTCACAATAAATACTAAGTATAGATGATTTGAAAAACCATGTATGTCGTAGGGACAATATCTAGAGGGAAGCCGCTTTGCATCTACATAAATTGCCCCTACAGCGCAGGTCTATTTACCATCCGAAAATGATTAATAAAAACCTGAAATGACATACTTACCTTGATTCACAACATAATTATTTTGTGTAGTCCTAGCTTTTCACTGCGTAGGCGTAGCCCGTCGTAGACATCGCACTACTGGGAACAATCGGCATAAATCTGGTTACATTTCGTTAATGGATCAACGGTTAACAGTACTCATGTCAGGGTAGCGCTCACCTGCTGCGATACCTTTTGGTGCAACTGCTTCCAGTCGATTCAACTCTTCTTCAGTCAGGGTAATTTCGGTAGCTGCAATATTCTCCTCTAAGTAGGTACGGCGTTTTGTACCAGGAATTGGGACAATATCTTCTCCTTGAGCCAATAGCCATGCTAGTGCAAGCTGACTAGCGGTTACTCCTTTTTCGGTGGCAATTGCCTTCACTTGCTCAACTAATTTCAAGTTCTTATCAAAATTCTCACCTTGAAAGCGAGGCGCATTTCTGCGATAGTCATCAGGTGCTAGATCGTCAAGTTTAGCGATCGCACCTGATAAAAACCCTCTTCCTAATGGACTATAGGCAACAAACCCAATTCCTAATTCCCGCACAGTAGGTAAAATCTCATCCTCTGGCTCTCGACTCCAAAGAGAGTATTCTGTTTGGAGTGCCGCAATAGGGTGAACTGCCACAGCCCGCTGAATCGTCGCCGGAGCAGCCTCTGAAAGCCCTAAATAACGCACTTTTCCTTGCTTTACTAACTCCGCCATTGCTCCTACAGTATCCTCAATGGGTACGGTTGTATCTACCCGATGTTGATAATAGAGGTCAATTACTTCTACTCCCAGACGTTTTAGTGAGGCATCGCAAGCTTGATGGACATATTCGGGTTTGCCGCTAATTCCTTTCCAACCACCATCTTCAGTGCGGACATTGCCAAATTTGGTTGCTAATACTACTCGATCTCGACGATCTTTAATTGCTTTGCCTACTAATTGCTCATTAGTAAAAGGCCCATACATATCGGCAGTATCAAGAAAATTAACTCCAAGTTCCAATGCTCGATGAATTGTAGCGATCGCCTCATTTTCATCACGACCACTATAAAACTCAGACATTCCCATACAACCAAGTCCGATAGTTGAAACTTCTAACCCAAGTTTCCCTAGTTTTCTGGTTTTCATCAAATAATCTCCTAGTCAGTAATTGGTCAGAAAAAATCAACTCTTTCAGCATTATGCCTTTCCCTATCATCTAGCCATCTACACTTAGAAGTATTTCCTGAGAAAAGTAATTAAAAAATATATTTATCATCCAACTTACGCAAAATCTTAGCCAAAAAGAAAGATTTTCTTCTTAGGGCAATTCATGTATACATGGAGCGTCTACAAGTTCTCCAACGGATTAGCCGCAGGGTATTGCCCCTACCGCGCGTGTAATTTTGCGTAAACCCTATAAACAGAATTCATTCTGACTCAAAAAGCCCATAGTCCAGTGATAACGAGTCTGCTTACCCCTGCTTATTTAGAAGATAATTATGGGAAACCTTAATTTGTGAGAGCGAAAGGCTTTTGCCAGAAGGAACTAGAATTAGGAAACACCTAGCTGGGTTCTTCTGAATTTTGAAATTAGGAGTGCATGTGTGCCAAAATCCCCTAAATATTTGCTGATTGGATCAACCGAGACCTACAGCGGTAAATCTGCAACTGTTCTGGGTTTGTCTCATCAGCTACAGCAAAAAGGACTGGATATTACCTACGGTAAACCGCTTGGTACGTGTCTAAATTCGTCTAGTGGAACCGTAATTGAGGAAGATGTCCAATTCATCGCTCTTAGCCTCAATTTGCCGGAAAACCGTGTTGCACCTACAATGCTGGCTTTGGATGAACTCAATGTGCAAAAGCGCTTACGAGGGGAAGACAAAACCGATTATCAGCAATCCCTAATACAGCAATATTTGCAAATGTCCCAAGGAGATTTGGTATTACTGGAGGGGCCTGGTGATTTTTCCGAAGGCAATTTGTTTGACTTGTCTTTACTGCAAATGGCTGAAGTATTGGATGCTGGCGTGCTGTTAGTAAGCCGCTATAAATCGTTGCTTTCGGTTGAGGCGCTATTGGCTGCTAAAGGGCGTGTGGGCGATCGCTTGATGGGAGTTGTGATCAATGATATCCCTGTCACCCAACTAGAAGCGGTTAACACTCTCTTGCGTCCGTTTTTGGAACAGCAAGGGATTCCTGTGCTAGCTATGCTGCCGAGTAGCGATTTGCTCCGCAGTATTAGTGTTGGCGAACTGGTGAAGCAGTTAAAGGCTGATGTTCTTTGTCGCAACGATCGCATGGATTTGTTGGTGGAAAGTCTGGCAATTGGAGCAATGAATGTCAACTCTGCTGTCAAGTATTTCCGTAAACGCCGAAATATGGCGGTGGTGACAGGAGGCGATCGCGTAGAAATTCAGCAAGCCGCTTTGGAAACTTCTACCCAATGTTTAATTCTCACCGGGCAACTACCACCGCCACCGTTCATTCTCAGTCGTGCTGAAGAACTAGAAATCCCTATTCTATCTGTTGACTTAGACACTCTCACCACTGTAGAAATTGTTAACCGTACTTTTGGCCAAGTCCGTCTCCACGAGCCGATTAAGGTTCAGTGCGTTCGCCAGTTAATGTCTGAGCATTTTGACATTGACCGCTTGTTATCGAAACTGGGTTTAACTCCCGCAGCAGCATTGTCTTAACCTCATTAACTCAAATAATTGAGATCATCAATGCTCAGTTATCAGTTAGGAGGCTGTATTACTGGTAAAGGCATAACCAGCTCGTTGTCACCTCCCAGGCGACGGCGGGCTGTTTCCCTCCGCCCCATAGCTGGGACGTGCTTAGTTGCAGCAGCTAATCCAAAAACAGGCATATTTCCGTAAATCGCTTCATCTCTTCCCGGTTCGATTAAATAAGTTTCGTGCCAAATACCAACACTACCATCAGTACCCAATACTTTTCGGTTAAACCTAATAATCTCTCTTTTGATCTGGGGAAAGGGAAATTCAAACCCTTTCCCCATTACCCTTTAACCTTTCCCCCAAAAACCGAAAAGTATTGCATCAGTACCAATGGCTTGATTAAATCTTTGCCAAGTTTTATAGGTGTGCATCAGCTTGATTTCTGGCAAAATACTCCAAATCCTCAAACGATCGCCAATACTGAATCAGTCCTACCCCTCGTGGGTAGATAAATTTATTTATGAAACAAATTGGCTAACCTGGTGTAATCAAGCAATGGAGTTATTGAACCAAACAGTCGAAAAATTGTAGCAATGTCTAACTCAAGTTTTCCTCGCATCTACACGCTGTTTGGTAAAATATCTGGGTCGTTTAATCGGATTATGTCTATCTTTGAGCCAATCAACAGACCTTATTAACCTAGACACATTAGCGCAAGAACTGGCGACCATCCAGCAAACGGGTTCTAAAAGAATCGCCTTGTTGGGTTCTCGTCACGTTCCGATTACGCACCAGAATCTTATTGAAATGATGACTTATGCCCTAGTTTTATCGGGTAATCGCATCATTACTTCTGGTGCTACAGGTACAAACTCAGCTGCCATCAAGGGAGCAACGCGGGCTGATGCAAATTTGTTGACGGTGATTCTACCCCAAAGCCTGGAACGCCAGCCTTTGGAGTCGCGCCAGCAGCTAGAACAGGTAATGCATTTAGTGGAAAATCCCAGTAATGATAATCTGTCTCTTGCTGAAGCTAGTTACTTGTGCAACAAGGAGATTGTCTCCCGTTGCCAGCAACTGATCTGTTTTGCGTTTCACGACAGTCGCACCCTGTTGCAAACTTGTCAAGATGCAGAAGAACAAAGAAAAGTGGTAACGCTTTTCTACTTTGATTAGTCATTTGTCATTTGTCTTTTGTCATTTGTATTTGACTCATGACCAATGACTGATGACTGATGACTAATAACCAACAACAATTAAGTGATGATAATTTTTTTGTACTCGATTGCTGCTGCTGTCGTTCTGATTTACCTGCCATTTTTGGTAGTAGCTTATGCCCGTGTGCGTATTGGCAAGGAAATGCTTGCTACTCCTCGCGCCATGTTTGATAAATTGCCGCCTTATGCCCAACGAGCTACTTGGGCACATCAGAACACCTTTGAAGCCTTTATGGTATTTGCCGCAGCCGCATTGATGGCTTATGTAACTGGTGTAAATTCCTTTACAGGACAAGTGGCTGCGATCGCCTTTGTGGTGGCTCGTTTGCTATACTCGATTTTTTATATTTTGAATATACCCCTTTTGCGATCGCTCATGTTTGCCATTGGTATGCTTGGCTCTACCACTCTCATCTTCTTGAGCATTATCCAAGCTACTAATTAAGTATGGAATGGCGAATGGGGAATGGGGAATTGGGAATTGGGAATAGGAACAAGCAAGGGAGTAGGGAGCAAGGGAGAGAAGTTTTCCCCTCAGCAAGAGCAGCACCCCGTCCCTCTGCCTCTTTTCAATAGCCAATAGCCAAGCCAAAATCCATACCCAATCTAAAATCCAAAATCTAAAATCTAAAATGTTTTATGGCTTCTACATTTTCCTTTGACATTGTGAGCGACTTTGACCGACAAGAGTTGGTTAACGCTGTCGATCAAGTGATACGAGACATCAAAGGTCGTTACGACCTCAAAGACACTGAAACTACTGTCGAGTTGGTCGAAGAAAGCATTAACGTTAGTACTGACAGCGAGTTTACCTTAGATTCTGTACATACCGTTCTGCGAGAGAAAGCCGCCAAGCGTAACCTCTCCCAGAAAATCTTTGATTTTGGCAAGGTTGAATCAGCTAGCGGTAATCGCGTCCGTCAAGAAATCAAACTCAAAAAAGGCATCAGTCAAGAAATCGCCAAGCAAATTTCCAAATTGATTCGGGACGAATTCAAAAAAGTACAAGCCTCAATCCAAGGTGATGCTGTGCGGGTTTCTGCCAAATCTAAAGATGACTTACAAGTAGTCATGCAGCGACTCAAACAAGAAGACTACCCGGTAGCTTTGCAATTTACAAATTATCGTTAAAACATTTGCATGGTGGGTACTACCTATCCAAACTCAGTTTTGTGAAGATTTTTTGTTTGGATCTAAGACACGGTAGTTAACTTAACGCTAAAAGGGCGGTTAGAAACCGCGTCTACACAGGCAAAACCCGCCTGTGCGGGTTAAAAACCTTAATTTTCTCTTATCTTAGCCCACGGAGGTGGGCTTTGTTTGTGTAGCCGCGTTCCCCCTTGGCGTGCCGGAGGCATCATTCCATTAGCCGAGGCTTAAGTTGACTAGAATCAAGTCCCTCCGCCAATACTTTTTTGAAATGCCGGACGCTCAGATAACTGCTTGATATAGTTCAACACCTCTGGGTAAGGGCTGAGGTCTAGCTTCAGCATGATGGGAATATAACTCAGAATAGAACCCACTCCCACATCAGCAACAGTGAACTCATTACCCAGCAAAAAAGGCTGCTTACTGAAAATTTCCTTTAACGCATTCAACAAGCGGGGCATTTCTCGCTCCCGATTTGCTTCTACAAAAATCCCTGTAGCTAGGGTAGAATTGCCAAACAACACCCACTGGGAAAATACAGCACGTTCCTCTAATGAAAGTGGACTTTTACTGTACTTTTCAGCAAGATACAGCAAAATTGCCCCAGATTCCCAAAGCTGAAAATCCCCATCAACAATTGCTGGAACTTTACCAACTGGGTTAATTGCCAAATATTCAGGCTTGAGGTGTTCACCCGCCTGCATATCGAGTTTGACGAATTCGTAAGGAACTTGTATTTCCTCTAAATACCATTGAACAATTGAGGCTCGACTACGAGCGCCACCGTAAAGTTTGAGCATAATTACTTAAAGAACTTTGTGAGTGTGAGAATGTTGTTTAACGTTATCTTCTTTTGTTACAACCCTAGCGGCATTTAGCACCCGTTTGCGCTCAATGGAATACTTAAATTCAGTGTAGTTTGTGCCTAATGGAATCAGGGATTTTGCAGATTCACGACGCTTGTATGTACGAGCTGCTGCAAATACTCGCGGCACAAATTCCTCTCCAAACTGAGCCGACTCTGGGAAGCCATCTGGCAGGAATTGCGAATCGCCATCCAAGACAGATCCCAAAGTTGTTGCATGAGCCAGCTTATAGGAGGTAGGAATGCCTTTTAAAAGCGCTTCTAAAGCCGCAGAGGGAATCGGTTCTATGACTTCGATTTGATAAACTTCTCCATCTTCTTTGACGAAGCAGGTTGCCAAGCCGAGAACAATGTAGTCATCGGTTGCTAAATCAGGGGCATTGGGATAGGAAATTGCAGTTGTCATTGGAAAATTTCTCAAAACTTAAAAATTAAATCTAGATGCTGGGGCATGGGGCATGGGGCATG
>NZ_JAAGOG010000484.1:0-655 GCF_010747425.1 Nostoc sp. UIC 10630 | reverse complement strand
CAAAGTCAAAAGAGCTTTCATCACTATCGTTGTTGCCTAAAATCAGAGTGCCACCATAGGTTCCAGGTGTAGTGGTGTTGAGTGCCACTGTGATGGTGGTGGAAGCATTTGCAGCCACACTTGTTGGCAGAGTTCCTACCAAACTAAATCCGTCGGGAAGTTTGAGATTACTGAGGTTGAGTGCAGCTGTACCTGTGTTCTTGATGGTAAAGGTTTTGCTGAGAGTATTACCAGTAATGACATCGCCAAAGTTAATCGCAGTAGTGCTGCCATCTGCAATATCAACTGTGCCGTTAAGAACTTGAATTTCGGGAGCCGGAGCAGGTTTAACTATGCCATTAATAGCAAAGTCAAAAGAGCTTTCATCACTATCGTTGTTGCCTAAAATCAGAGTGCCACCATAGGTTCCAGGTGTAGTGGTGTTGAGTGCCACTGTGATGGTGGTGGAAGCATTTGCAGCCACACTTGTTGGCAGAGTTCCTACCAAACTAAATCCGTCGGGAAGTTTGAGATTACTGAGGTTGAGTGCAGCTGTACCTGTGTTCTTGATGGTAAAGGTTTTGCTGAGAGTATTACCAGTAATGACATCGCCAAAGTTAATCGCAGTAGTGCTGCCATCTGCAATATCAACTGTGCCGTTAAGAACTTGAATTTC
>NZ_JAAGOG010000006.1:0-105184 GCF_010747425.1 Nostoc sp. UIC 10630 | reverse complement strand
CTATTAAACTTATTAAATATTAAAATCTTAATATATTTTTAAATGGTTAATGAAAAAATTCAAACCTACAAGCTATTTCTCATGTCTTTATAAAGGACTAGATGTAATTTAAAAGCAAAAACATGAAGAATTCATAAAAAATATATGAATTTTGTGTAAACTTTATATACTTTTGTGGGCAATAATAGTTTTTATACTATTATGCTAGCAACAGCATTGTTTGATTTAATACATAATTTACAGTGCTAATAAAACCCTAGTTCAATACTGAATTTTTAACTACGTTTAGTTACTCTGATTGTTGAGCAACTGCGTCTTTTTAAAAGCAGCGATTGTATAGGGAAATTTTTTGTGAATTTCATCTAAACAGGTTCAACTTTAGAAAGATATCGCATGAAAAATTGTTACAAATTAGCAATGACGGCTGCTATTGTTGGATTTGGATTAGGAATGCTGAACGTAGCGCAAGCAGCAACTGTTAGTTTGAGTAGTTCAAATCAAGGCTGGTGGAGTAAGACCGCTGGTAACAGCAACCAGAACGACAACTATATCACTGGAAATCTCGACGCGACCAATTATGCTAACTTTTTTACATTCGATCTTAACGATCTAGCTGGAGTCTCCACAGCAACTTTGCAAGTTAAACGGTTTCAAGGTGCAGGAAATCCAACAAAGACCCTAGGTTTTTTTGATGTTTCAACAGCCGCTGATGTACTTGCTCAAAAAGTTAACAATCCTAATGCTGTTATCTATAATGACTTGGTAAGTGGTAAAAATTACGGTACTTTTAATGTCAGCACTTTTGGCAATTCAGACGAAATCCTAAGTTTTGTCCTCAACTCGGACGCTATTGCAGATATTAACGCCAGCAGTGGACGATTTTTCTCAATTGGAGGTGCGCTTTTGGGCGATATTGGAATTGGAGAGCAGTATCTGTTTGGATTTAGTTTTGATTCATCTGCTACGCTTGTGCTAAATACCGATTTAGCTAGTGTTCCAGAACCTGGCATTCTTAACGGGGCAGTACTTGTTGGTATTACGGTTTTGTTGTTGAAGCGCAAGGGAAAAGCATTCTAAAATGTATAAGTTAATTTAATTTGATACTTATCGAACAAACTATTTTTTCCTAGAAAAATTTTAATGCTCTTGCTAAAAAGCAAGAGCATTTTTGACATTAACTAATAAAGTTAATAGTTATTAAGATTATTCTTCAATACGCTTGGGTTATGCTTTACTTAACCCAACAAAGCCACAGAAATATTGGGTTTCGTTCCTCAAACCAACCTACAAAGTTTAAGGTTTTTGGCGCTAACCTAAGCGTATTAGATTATTCTTTGCTTTCTTCTTCCTCGATCGCTTCAGATTTATCTTGTAACGGCTTCACTACCCGCGCGATCGCTTCTTGAATAAAAGCTTTAATAAATTCATCTCGGCGATTAATTTGAAACTGTTTCTGCACAACTTCCGTCATTCCCCCATCACCCCAATCTTGATCGTGACGAAAATATTCAATAAAACTTTTACCAGCAATTCGCGTTAAATAAGCTGCTGTCACACCTTGAATCGCCCTACCAATAAGAAAGGTAGCAACATTAAGTTGCAAGGCTGTAGATAATAATTGAATTGCTCCCTTGACAATGCCCAGACTAGCAATAGTTTTCGCTAAAGAAAGGGCTAACTCTCGTCCCCGTTCCATATTCAATTCACAGCCGTAGACTCTGCCAATTTCCACAACCATTTGAGCGTTGACTGCGGCTGTCGCCAATAAATCCACAACTGGTATTGGCGTGACTGACACCACACCAGCACCAATCCACTGAAACCGTTCTACGATTTTGTCAGCTTGACGACGACGCTGGCCATCGATGAGTTTTCGCGCCTCGTCTCCCAATCGCAGAGATTGCAAAAGAATGTTATCCGCCACCAAATCTTCACCTTCGGCGCGTAAAACAGCAGCCGTGCGTCGCAGTAAAGGGACAATATCGGGTTCCGGCTGGTAGGTTTCGCCAGTTTCTAGTTGTGCAGATTGGGGATTAGCTGCGATCGCCACCACATCATTAGTAGCAATAAATCCCCGTACCCGTTGACGCAACCTAGCCAGGATGGATTCTTTATCTTCATCTGTATATAAATCGGTTTTGTTCAGCACCAAAAGCGATCGCTTCCCAATTTCTGCTAATCCCCGCAACGGCTCATATTCTGAGCGTCGTAAGTCATTATCCACCACAAATAACAGTAAATCTGCTTCTGTTGCCAGTTCTCGCGCCATTTGTTCCCGTTCCGTTCCCGCCACCCCCGCTTCTAAAATCCCTGGCGTATCTGTAATTAAAATCTTGCGTTCTAATCCCTTCAACCGCAGACAATAGGTTTCTCCAACCTGGGTTGTACCCATCGGTGCATCCACTTGACCCACCATGCGTCCCATAATTGCATTCACTAGGGAAGTTTTGCCAGCACTCCCCGTACCAAATACCACTACTTGAATTTCACCCCGTGCTAAGTTCGCTTCAATCTCGCGCGATCGACTTAATAAAGCCTGACGTGTGACTTCATCTTGAATTTGCGCTACCTGTTGGCGCACAGCTTGGAGAGTTGTAGAAGCAGCGTCAGATTTAGCAGCAGGAATTTGCGCCGCAGTTACTCGCTTGGGGTTGCGGCGCGATCGCTTTTCTCCAGATTGGATTACCAATACATAATAGACAAAAGCCGCAACCAAGGCTCCTATAAGGACAATCAGCAGCAACAGCAGCAAATTGCCAAGCAACGGCGAATAGGACAATTGCCAATAGAGGCGTGATAGGGAATCAATTAGCCATAGGGCTAGCCCCAAAATGACTATCAGACCAACAATTAGCGTTACTATGCGCGACAGAGGCATGGCTAGGAAAGATTAGTGGGTATTTCAGTAGGTAGATGCTTCTGATCTTAATAGTTTCAGTCTTTCTTACCAGAGTAGTAAGAAGCAGCTTTTGCAAAATTTGAACCTTTGACGGTGAAACTTAAGCGCAATGCTGTACCCCACAATAAATCATTCTATATGTCAATACGCTTGGGTTCAGCCTTTTTCTCCCCTCTGCTTCCCCTCCTCTGTTTTATCAACATTCAGTAGGCAGATACTTCTAATCTTCATAGTTTCAGTATTTTTGACCAGGGTAGAAAAAAGCCCCTTTTGATAAACTGAGAGCGCATTTTGTATCAAATGTGTTCCCACTTGCGGCTGGATTTCTTGTTTTTGATGAAAAACCACTTAGTAAAAAAATTCAATAGCGAGTAATACCATGACTGCGATACCTAAATTAAAATACTTTAACTGGGTTCAACAAAGATTCCATCGCCTTAGTATTCGGCAAAAAATTTTTTATGGATACGGTTTGGCTTTGGGAGTTGCAGTTTTAGGAACGACAGCAGGGTTGGTAATAGGCGATCGCTACTTTCAACAAGCTAGACAAGAGATGATCTTAGTAGATGAAGAAGCAAACTTGTTAAGTAGTTTGCAAGGTGAACTGTTAGAAATACAGATCAACCAGCAAGAAATAGTGCCTTCTATACAGCATTTGCAAGCGTTGCAAAGACGAATTTCTGATTTCAAAAGCGATATGGCAGAGGCTGAAACGTTGCTTTCTCAAGCACAGGAATTTAGTCAAACCAATTCGCAAGGGGATTTACAAACTCTGCTGACAAAGCATAACAGTACAATAAGCGGATATTTTGAACAACTCAGGGCACTGATTCAACAAATTTTGCCATTAAGTTCACAGCCAGAGGGAGCTATAAAAGCACAGCAATTAATCTTGAAATTTAGTCAAGGTCAGAATGCTCTGAAGTTTTATCAATTTGCCCATGAGTTAACCGACTTTGCTAAAACACTTCAAGAACGCCAACAGGAAGGAGATGTAGCCCAAAAACAAGCTGCGCTTATCCAAGCCCAAATTATTATTGCTAGTATGCTGCTGTCAGTAGCGATCGCTGCTATCCTGGCTTTCTACACCAGTACAATCATTGCCTATCCGATTAAAGCGGTGACAGATATCGCCCAAAAAGTTAGCCAAGAAGCCAATTTTGACTTGCAAGCGCCCGTAATTACTCAAGATGAAGTTGGGGCTTTAACTAATTCCCTTAACCAGCTAATTCGACAGGTGAAGCACCTTTTAGAAGAACAACAGGCTGAGTCCCAAGTCCGACTAATTCAAAGTGAAAAAATGTCTAGTTTAGGAAGAATGCTGGCTGGTGTTGCCCACGAAATTAATAATCCTGTAAATTTCATTTCTGGCAACCTCGTACACGCGAAAACCTATACTGACGATTTATTAGCATTACTGCAAGTATATAAAGCCGAAGTTCCTCAGCCTTCCACTGCCGTGCAAACTCTCGCAGAAGAAATTGATTTGGAGTTTCTAGAAGTCGATTTGCCAAAGCTCTTTAATTCAATGAAAGTTGGTGCTGAACGCACGCGAGAAATTGTCCGAAGTTTGAAAGATTTCTCTCGTTTAGACGATGGAGAAGCACAGTTAGTCGACATACACGCTTGTCTAGATAGTACATTATTGATTCTGAATAATCGCCTGAAAAATGGCATTAACCTTGTTCGTAGCTATGGAGAAATTCCAGAGGTTCCAGGTTATACAGGTTTACTTTATCAAGTATTTATGAATCTTCTCAGCAACGCACTTGATGCTTTAGAGCAAAAATCAGCTGAAAATCCCGAATTTCTCCCTGAAATCACTATTATTACAGAATGCTGGGAGAATAATTTGGTGATAGTGCGAATTGCCGACAATGGCCCTGGTATTTCACCAGAAAATCAGAAAAAGATATTTGAAACATTTTTTACCACCAAACCACGAGGCATTGGTACTGGTTTAGGGCTAGCGATCGCATATCAAATTGTGGTAGAAAAACATCAAGGTAAGATTACCTGCCAATCTGAGTTAGATAAAGGTACAGAGTTTGCGTTGGCTCTGCCCATCGCAGGTATCGCTCTGCCCATTTCTCATCCTTGAGTTAGTAGCTTTTCAAAGTTAATTTTTTCATAATAATTAACAGCAAGTATAAGGTTGCGTGTTTAAATCTTTTAGTGGACTGACGAAAGTTTGCCTACACAAACACTTCAAGCCAGTTTTGGCAAGCTTTTTGAGAACAAAGGGAGAAATAAATTTATGGGACTTTTCGATCAAATTCTTGGTGCAGTTGCTAATCCCAATCAACAGGGAAGCTTAGGGCAACTGGGAGGAATTATTAACACTGTACAACAATTAAGCCAAAGTACTGGTGCAGACCCTTCTACCATTCAATCAGTTTTGTCAATTGTGGGTGGTCAAGTGCGTTCCGCTTTACAAGACAAGCAAGCCACAGATGGTAATGAAGCCGCACAAAGTTTAGTGAATCAATATGCTGGAACTTCACCTAATCCCCAAGCCGTCAATTCGCTGTTTTCTCCTCAGATACAACAACAGGTAGCTCAAGTTGCTGCCCAGCGCACTGGATTGGATGCTGGTATAGTTCAACAATTGCTACCTTTAGCAGTACCTTTAGTCCTGAATTTTTTGCAATCAGGTGCAAATGCTCAAAATCCCCAAGCTGGCGGGAATCCTGTACTGAATTCCTTCTTGGATGCTGACGGCGATGGTGATGTAGATATCGCTGATGCCATCCAAATGGCTAGTCGGTATATGAGACAGTAAGTAAGTTGGCACAATAAAATCAAACTATGTAAATAAAAAGGAACTAGGCTAAAACCCTATTGCCTATTGCCTATTGCCTTATCCCAAAGACAATTATTTACGCCCACTTACTTAATACTTTTCCTAACTCCAAACTCCCATTTGCTCAGACATCGGCAATTGGGCCTTGCTAGATATTTAGCTAAGGCATAGGCTGAGAAGATGAGAAATTTGTATGTGAATATAAATCAGACAGTCTATGTCTAAACTTTTTGACTGTATTACAGACGAACTGCAAGACTTTATTGCAGCCCAACACCTTTTCTTTGTTGGCTCTGCACCCTTGAGTCCTACGGGTCATGTTAATCTATCTCCTAAAGGTTTAGGATGCTTTCGCGTTCTCTCTCCCAAGCAAGTAGGTTACGTAGACCTTACAGGCAGTGGTAATGAAACCTCAGCCCATTTGCAAGAAAATGGGCGAATAACCTTCATGTTTTGCGCCTTTGAAGAACCCGCATCTATTCTGCGTCTTTACGGTCAAGGAAAGACGATTTTACCGAATTCTCCAGACTGGGACTCTCTGTACTCTCTGTTTTTACCAATGCCTGGAACTCGCCAAATTATCGTTGCTGATATTGAAAAAGTACAGACTTCTTGTGGTTTTGGCGTACCACTTTATGAATATCGGGGTCAGCGCCAGACTTTAGTAAACTGGGCTAGTAAAAAAGGTGAAGAGGGAGTTCGAGAATATCAACAGAAGAAAAATCTTGTCAGCATTGACGGTTTACCAACACCGCTAAGTAAATTATCCTAAATTTTACAAAAGCGGACTTTAGGGCATGAGTTATGGATTATTCTATTCGTCCATTGACACAGGAAGATGAGCCTTTTCTCTGGCTTATGCTTTATGAAGCAGCGCATCTAGAAAAAGAAGGTAATCTGACAGTGCAGGATGCCATAAATAATCCTGATTTGGCAAAATATGTTAAAAATTGGGGATGTAAAGATGATAGCGGCTTTATCGCTATTCTGGAAACTAGTAATCAGCCAGTAGGATCTGCATGGCTGCGTCTATTGACAGGTGAAAATAAAGGATATGGCTATGTTGACGATCAAACTCCTGAACTAGCTATTGCCATTCTTCCCCAACATAGAAATAAAGGTATAGGAACGCAGTTACTCACACATTTGTTAGCAGCAGCCCAAACATCTTATTCATCAATATCACTTAGTATCAGATCGACAAATCCAGCCTTG
Organism: Nostoc sp. UIC 10630; assembly: GCF_010747425.1. Classification (NCBI taxonomy): domain Bacteria; kingdom Bacillati; phylum Cyanobacteriota; class Cyanophyceae; order Nostocales; family Nostocaceae; genus Nostoc; species Nostoc sp. UIC 10630. Next base: position 98,267 of record NZ_JAAGOG010000006.1, on the reverse strand, counting down.
AGTTTATATAAAAGGTTTGGCTTTGAAGTCGTTCTTGGTAGCGAAATAATCAACCGAGTTGGTAGCATCTCTTTTAAGATGAAAATTGATTTTTGAAATAGTTTTAAAATCCTCCCTTTATTTTGATTTTGCTTTTAGGGAACTCCAAAAAATAAATTATCCAATCTCTGCACTTCACTACGATTTTCCCTCTCCCTGCTTCCTGCCCTTAAAGCGATGGGATATTTTTTTATTTGGAAGTCCCTTATGACCCTTTTGGGTTGGTGTCATCAGCAATTATTGCTTGAAATAAGTTTCCAAGTAAAGAGAAAAATGCCGAAACTAACACTACCAGCATCAAACTAGCAAGGGCAGCAAAGGGAGAAATGATGAATAAGAGTAACAGTGCAAGCATCAAAATCGTTAGTAATGTCTTATTCATCTTTTTCATCTTTACATAGTTGCTATTCTCAATTTAACCAACTAATCTATGAACTTGACCACAGTCAATAGAAAGAATTAGTCTTATTTCTCTGGTAAGAATTTGCAAACTAATTGAATGCCAAAGTTTAATTTATAAACCAAAAATCGAGCCACTATAGTTTTGCAGTCATAGCAATTTCTGATTTTCTAGCACAGCAGTTACAAAAAATTCTCTTACACCTTCTCCTTTGCTGCTGGCACAATGCCCAACTTATTTAAACCTGCATCGATTTCCCTAAGTGCTTTAAAATCCTCCTCTGGTAAGGGATAGCTGCTACTGCTGAATAAACCCCCACTAACAGCAGGCTGCTTTTCCAAAAAAGAGAAAGCTTGACGAAACTGATACGCTTGGGCTTTTATCGGTGCATCAAAGTGGCAGGGAATAATCCACTCGAAGTCCCAACTAGCAACTTTATCAGCCCAGTCAATAGTTTCTTGTGGTGCGCGGTTGAGAATCAACGTCTGTAAAATTGGTGCAACAAACAACCGCCCATTACCTCGCAGGGCATCAAACGATCGCAGCCAATCTGGATTCCATTGAAAGGGGTACAATCCAAAATAAGCTTTCCTTGAGCGTTCTGGGGCTTTCAAGGCATCTTGCAACACCTGATTCCATTGGGGTATATTTAGTGCGCTTGGTTGAAAGTACAAAGCAAACAGACAGATACGCTGCCAACCCTTACGGCGATTTACCTGAATGTCTGCAACAATATCAGAAGCACGATCCTTGGCATGGAATAGTAAAGGATATGGATCTAATAAAACGATCGCAGGTGGATCGTCTGGGATAGAGAGTACAGAATCTGTTACTAAAAGAGTATGCGATCGCTTGTGGAAAAAAGCAACTTCTGCAAATCGACCAGGGCCAAGGTCGATGGGGCCCAGCATCGCATAATCAAACTCGTCAGCAAAGGGTGTTTTGCTACTATCTTCTGGGAGTACCTGAGTCCGTTTTGGGGGTAAACCAAGCCAGCTAAGAGGCAGATTTAGCGGGAAACTCCATTGATGGGGAGCCACAAATACCTGTGCAGTCGGAAAATATCTGGCGAAGGGGCCAACAAAGACTTTGTGTTCTATACCGGAAATAGTCGGCAGAATAATGTACTTAACATTACCGTGTTCCGCCACCAACTCATTCACAAGCCTGATGCACTCTGGGGTTGGTGCAACAGGCGCATAGATAAGAAGACCTCCCGCTTCGAGTTTAACTACAGTCATGCGAATCGGCACAACAACGTAGAAAATGCCCTGAATCTGGTCAAAATTCCAGATTGTGTCCTTAACCACTTCTTTGCGGATTGTCTGCCGCCTGCCATAAGGGTAGAGTGGCAGAACAGGCCATAATCCCCATGAAAAGTCTTTTGGATTTATCTGTTGTGCATTGACTATGCGTTCATCATCAGCCACTCTGCAACCCCCTCCAAATTCCCTGCTCAAATTGTTTTTATTTACTATCCCCAAAGTTGGAGTTTAGCAAATTGTTGAGATCATCAGCTCAATTCTTAATTCTTAATTGTAATTCGTAATATTTACTGCGTAGTTCATTACCGATAAAATTATGCGTAAATATAGAATTTTAAAACCCGATCAAAGTTACACTTTTACTCAATACTTTTTGTTACCTAATCCAACAATAGATGTAGTAGCTGAGTTTGAGTACAGTTACGAACGCACAGAGCTAAAATTACCAATATACTTTGCTGAAGTTAGCTATTTAGAATTTTTACAAAATATTCAAGCTTCTCAATGTCAGTTTAAGCTGATTTTTGCACGGTGTAATTATGCAAGTCTACGCGATCCCCTCATAGAAAAAATTACGTCAATTTTGTGAATTTGATATTAAAGTTTTCCATCTAATTGAATCAGAAATTGATCTTTATAACGTCATTCTTGAAGAATCCAATGATGGGGTAAAAGTCTTAATGATTCTAGGTTTGGAATCCTTATACAATCTACCTCAATTTTGGACTTCTGCTAATTATATGCACAAGGAGTTTTTCAATAATTTTTCTTTTCCTTTAGTGCTGTGGCTCAATAACGATGTTTATCAGCAGATGATGCAGTTAGCTCCAGATTTTGAGAATTGGGCGACTACGATAACTTTCCTATCCTATCTATTTCAATCAAGCTCATTACTCCGATTTAGAGTTCTCTGTACAATTTCTTGTAGTTCTAGCGAAGTTAGTGGAGCCAAGTAATCAAAAATTTTCTTATTACGAACAAATTCATTACTATGAAAAAAAGCATTATTGCAAGCATAAGCAGATAGATTTAAAGGAAATTCATCTGGATCTGAGCCTCTAATGTTGACATCTGCGCCAGCCTTAACTAGCAATTTAACTATATCTAGAGATTCTTCAAAAACTGCATACATTAAAGGAGTCCAATAAAGTTCACTACTGTCTCTAGAATTGATATTTTGCTGAACGGAAATAAGAGCTTGAACTTCTTCCAAGTAATGAAAGCGAATTGCTCGAATCAGTGCTTCGGCAAAATCTTCATCAGGTATAATGTAGTCTCCATACATTATTTTTTCCTCCTGCTAGTTTTTAGAATTATTTAGTACAAGTAAGTGAGCGTAAGTAAATAATTAAAGCTTTGTAGTAAGCGGCTCTTGGTGATTTAGACATATTGCAAGAATAGCGATGACTCATTACATTTTAAAAGCTACTAAGGAAACCGTGCATCTGGGTGGTTTCTCCCATCTGCTAGAACCAGCACTCACTATTGATTCTGGTGATACAGTTGATGTGGAAACTTATACTGGTTACTACGTTTACGATAAAGCACCACCTGAATTTATCACGCCAGAATTTCTCGATATCTGCCAAAATCTTTTACCAGAACGCAAGATTGCTGGGGGGCCGCATTTACTCACAGGGCCAATTTATGTGCGTGATGCCGAACCAGGGGATGTTTTAGAAGTACAATTAGATGCGATCGCACCTAGTGTACCCGTTGGCTTCAATGCCATTCGTACAGGTTGGGGAGCTTTACCACATCAGTTTCCTCAACCTGCGTTGAGATTCATTCCTCTAGATTTAGTCAACAATATCGCTGAATTTCCGGCGGGTGCTGGCATAAAAATTCCCCTCAAACCGTTTTTTGGAATTCTTGGTGTCGCTACCCCAGAAACTTCTCGAACTTCTGTCCCACCAGGTTCTTACGGTGGTAATATCGACAACCGGGAATTACTAGCTGGTTCTCGTTTATTTTTGCCGATTTTCGTACCAGGTGCATTATTTTCTATTGGTGATGGGCATTCTGCACAGGGAGATGGCGAAGTAAATGTCACTGCCATTGAAACTTCCATGAATGGTAGAATTACCCTCAAACTTCGCAAGGATTTACAGCTAACAACACCAATTGCCGAAACTCCAACTCATATCATTACAATGGGGTTTGCCCAAACCTTAGATGAAGCCTTAGAATTGGCTTTAAAAAATATGATTGATTTTCTGGAACGCTTTGCAAATTTATCGCCAGAAGATGCTTATGTATTGTGTAGTTTAGCTGTAAATTTTCACATTACTCAAGTTGTGAACAGTCCTCAAAAAGGCGTGCATGGAATGCTACCCAAATCTATTTTGTCTAATACGGTAAATTTGTAATTTGCAATATATCAACCATTTTTATGTCTAATATCTCGATCCAACTGTTGTTAATCGGTTTAGTTTCTGGCATTGCTGGTGGAATGTTTGGTATCGGTGGCGGTGCAATTATGATTCCGGCAATGGTGTTAGTAATTGGTTTGGATCAGAAGTTAGCTACAGGAACATCTGTGGCTGCTCAAATTTTGCCAATCGGGATTTTAGCAGCCTTAGTTTACCATCGCAACGGTAATCTTAATATCAAATATGCCCTGATTATTGCAGTTGGTTTAATCGTGGGTAACTTCTTCGGGGCATTGTTTGCAAATCAGCCGTTTATTAGCAGTGAGTTGATGAAAAAGCTGTATGGCATCTTTGTGCTAATGATAGGTATTCGCTATCTACTATCAAATTGAAGAATTTAATTAAGCTTCAGCAATATCTTTGTTAAGTCATCGCCTAGCTTTTCAATAGATTGTTGCTGTTTAGGATCTTTTAACGTGCCATCAGGATTAAAGGCTTCGTAAGCTTTGGGTACGGCTAACTGGTCAGGAAGTACCAAAACTTTGATGTTTCCCAAAATAGAGCGCAAGTGAACCAACCCCCGCAAACCACCAAGAGCGCCTGGGGAAGCGCTCATAATACTAGCAACCTTCCCTGCAAAAGCAGCCAATGGTGCTTCATTTGGGGCTGGACGGGATGCCCAGTCAATGGCGTTCTTCAAAACTGCTGTGAGTGAACTGTTATATTCCGGCGAAGCAATCAACAATCCTTGATGAGAAATCATCAAGTCCTTAAACGTGCGGGCGTTGGCTGGTAGTCCTTTTTGAGCTTCCAAGTCTTCATCAAACAGAGGTAGGGGCAAATCGCGGAGGTCTATGTAAGTCACTTCTGCGCCTGCTGCCTTAGCGCCAGCCGCCGCGATTTTTACCAGTTTTTTGTTGTAAGAATCAATCCGGGTGCTGCCAGCAAAGGCGAGGATTTTCGGTGGAGATGCCATAATTCTAGGTTGAATGGGAATAATTAACCTGTTCAGCTGCATTATCCTGTTTTCAGGCGATCGCTATTTGCTACCTTTAGAGTTTCTTTACAAACTTTCTCGTTATGGCGAATTGGTCAGACTCTTATCTCGGCAAGTTACGACAAGTTGTAGGCGATCGCCTACTTCTGATGTTTGGCGCACGTGTGATTATTGAAGATAATTTGGGGCGCATTTTGTTGCAAAAGCGGAGTGATTTCAAAATTTGGGGGCTACCTGGTGGCTGTCCAGAGGTAGGCGAATCTGCCGAAGAATGTTCTGCACGAGAAGTTTTTGAAGAAACTGGTTTAACGGTTAAGCGTTTTGCAGCTGTGGGGTTTTCTTCCAATCCAGCCTTTGAAACTGTAACTTATCCCAATGGCGATCGCGTCCAAACCTTCATTTTAATTTTGCGAGCCGTTGAATGGTCAGGCAGCCTCGCTTGCTTAGATGGAGAATCGCTGGCGCTGGAATTTTTTGATTTGGCGGACTTACCGACGTTAATGCCAAACGATCGCCCCGTTTTAGAAAAGTTTCAAGAATACAAAAAAAGCGGCGAATTTCTGATGTTCTAAAGCATTTTTTCTAAGAACTGCTTGGCGCGATCGCACTGAGGATTTTGGAAAAACTCGCCAGGAGTAGTATCTTCTGCTAGAATCCCCTGGTCGAGGAACATAATTCGATTGGCAACAACTCTTGCAAACCCCATTTCATGAGTAACGATCGCCATTGTCATTCCAGATAATGCTAAAGCTTTCATCACTTCCAGCACATCTTTGACCATTTCGGGATCTAGTGCAGAGGTGGGTTCATCAAACAAAATCATCTCTGGTTCCATTGCTAATGCACGAGCGATCGCTACTCGCTGTTTTTGTCCCCCAGATAGTTTGGATGGGTACACAGACACTTTTTCTTCTAAACCTACCTTAGCAAGCAATTCTAAGCCATATTCTTCTGCTTTTTGCTTGTTTATTCCTTTCACCTTTATGGGTGCATAGGTGACATTTTCCAGCACATTCATGTGGGGAAACAAATTAAAATGTTGAAATACCATCATCAAATGCTGCCGTACTTTAGCGATGTTTACCTTGGGATTGGTAATTTCTTGGTCGTGAAAATAGATTCTTCCTCTGGTGGGTTGTTCTAGCAAGTTTATGCATCGCAAAAAGGTAGACTTACCTGAACCAGAAGGGCCTAATATGGCAACCACTTCGCCTTGGTAAAACTCAGTGGAAATATCTTTGAGTACATCCAGTTTGCCAAAGGATTTACATAAGAATTCCGTGCGAATTACTACATTACTCACTTTCGCGTAACCTCCTTTCTAAAGCCGATGCACCCAAAGTCATCCCCATTACCAAAACATAGTAGATTAACCCTGCAAATAGCAGTGGTTCAAAATAAATATATTTGTTTGCACCAACGATTTGGGCGCTACGTAATATTTCCACTACCCCAATCGTTGACACCAGCGCAGAATCTTTAAGCAATCCGATAGTTTCATTCACCAATGCTGGGAGAATGTTCTTCAATGCTTGGGGTAAAATCACATCCCACATCATCAACCAATAGGGAACACCCATAGACATCGCTGCTTCACTTTGTCCTTTATCCACCGCTTGAATCCCACCTCTGATGGTTTCCGACATATAAGCGCCAGAATTCAGCGTAAAAGTTAGCACCCCAGCCTCCAATGCAGAAATGTCATAGCCTGTAAGCTGTGGCGTTGCGTAGTAAACTAATGCCAACTGTAATAACAAAGGTGTACCTCGAAAAACAGAGGTGTAGGCATTAGCAACCCAGGTAAGCGGCTTGATGCCGAGAATTTTTAATAGAGACAGGATTGTTCCCCAAATTAACCCCAAGGTTACAGATAATAGGGTAAACAACAAAGTTAAAGGGATTCCCCGCAGAATAAAAGGAATATCTGGAAGAATTCTGGTGAAGTCGAGATTTAATCCGCCTTTGACAGGAGTTGAGGATGCAGGGTTAGCGGTGGTGTTCTCTGAAAACCATTTGGTTACTAGTTTAGCCAATGTGCCATCGTCCTTCATTTGTTGAAGAACTTTGTTAAACGGTTCTACAAAAGAAGAACCTTTAGGAAAAGCGATCGCCGAGCCACTTGCTTCCTCTGACGGAATAGTATTAAATTCTAAATCTGGGTTAGCTTGGGCAAATCCCTTAGCGACGGTATCCTCAACAATTGCAGCATCAATTCGCCCAGATTTGATTTCCTGAACTACTTCCGGCACTTTATTAAGTTGCTTTAACTGAATACCCGCAACTTTTTTAGCAATTTTCTGAGCATTTTGTTCTTGTATGGTTCCTAGTTGTACCCCAAGCTTTTTTCCTGATAAGTCTTGGGGTTGCTTCAGGTTGCTACCTTTAGGAGCGACAATCGTATCTTTAGCTTCGTAATAAATAATTGAAAAATCAATATTTTTTTGACGTTCTGGAGTCGGAGTCATCCCAGCCATTACAAAGTCAGCGCGATTTGCTTGGAGTGCAGGGATTAATCCATTAAAATCGGATTCCATTATTTTAAGTTTAAACCCTAGTTTTTCAGCAAGGGTTTTGGCAATATCTATATCAAAGCCAACGATTTGGCGATCGCCTCCTTTAGTATCATAAAACTCATAAGGAGGATAATCTGGGGAAGTAATCATCGTTAGCGTGTCTTTACCTAACGATGAGACAGCTTTTAAAGAATTACTATGTCCTGTAATGATGCTGATTCCTACTACTGCTACAACCAGTATTGTTAATAGCCATGCTTTCTTTTTCTTCATAAACTTGATAATTATATAATCGGTATTCTGCACCTGAAACTGTCACATAAATCAAGCAGATAATACCTGTAACACCAAAATCCTCTCTATTCCTCCTCACTCTGTGTTCTCTGCGTCTCTGTGGTTCGTCAAATTCTCACTTTTGTTGCCTCCAGCAACTTAACGCTGGCATAAATAGCATCAATATAAGGCGTGGGAATTTGAGTCAGTTTTCCCAATTCTGCCACCGCGCCAACAATAGCGTCTATCTCCGTAGCGCGTCCTGATTCAATATCTTGTAACATCGAGGTTTTATGGGCACCAACATTTTCTGCCCCATTAATTCGCTGCTCTAAACTAATACCAAACTTTATACCCAAATTTTCTGCGATCGCTTGAGTTTCTGTCATCATTTGTCGCGCTAGTTCGCGGGTGAGGGGATAGCGGCAAATATCCTCCAAAGTAGCACCAGTCAGGGCACTGATCGGATTAAACGCCACATTACCCCACAACTTAATCCAAATTTCCGTGCGAATTTGATTGCGGATTGGTGCTTTGAATCCTGCCTGTTTTAAAGTCTGTGCCAGTAATTGGATGCGATCGCTTTTACTACCATCGATTTCACCGAGAGTAAAGCGATCGCCTTCAATATGTTTGATCACACCCGGTTCAATTATCTCTGTTGCCGGATAAACCACACAACCAATAGCGCGTTCAGCACCAATACTAGTTTCAATAATCCCATCTGGATCGACAGATTGAATCCGCGTACCTTCATACTCACTGCCATGTTGACGAAAGTACCACCAAGGAACGCCATTTTGGGCTGTCACCACCATTGTGTGCGGATTGTAGAGTGCAGGGAGAAAGGGTGCGATCGCAGGCACACTGTGAGCCTTAACAGTTAGAATTACTACATCCTGTGGCCCCGCTTCCTGAATATTGCTAGTTGCCAAAAACGGAGTAGCAATTTGGCTAGAACCGTCTGCCATGAGCAACTTCAGCCCATTTTTTTGAATCGCCTCTAAATGGGAACCACGTGCAATTAGCGTCACTGCTTCACCTGCCAGTGCCAGTTTTGCCCCTAAATATCCACCGATTGCACCTGCGCCAACAATACAGATTTTCATTTTGTTTAGGGATAGTTAGCAAATAATTAACTACTTATTTACCCTCAAACAGGTAGGCTTTGCATTGCTTTCAGTAAATCTTGATGAACAGATTTTGAGGCAGCTATTATCAATCCGGGCAGACTATAGTTTTGACAAGTATGCAATGGCGGTAAAGTCGAACCGTCCAGAGTAGTTACAATCCAACCAGCCTCTTTCACAATAAAAGCGAGTGCAGCAACATCAATAAATTTACCCGATTTAATCACTGCTCCACTCAAATCACCAGTGAGAATACCATTAAGATTAGGAATTTGAATATCACTAGAGTAATCAGTTGCTATATCGATTACTTGATATTGATCTTTTAGTAAATGTCCAATAGAATTCATTGCCCATCCCAACAAAATAGCAGGTTTGGCAGATGTTATATGTAATGGGGCACAGGCTTCTAGGCTCATGTCCAGAGTCCCTTTAAAAGCACCTTCACCTCGAAGGGCATAAAAATAAATGTTTTGGGCAGGAGAAATGGCGATTACGGCCTCAAAGTCATCTGCATTTAGAATACTGAGAATAATTTGGTAATTAGAATGTCCATCCATGTAAAACTTTGTACCATCGATTGGGTCGAGTGTGACTAAGTAATCACCTTCTGAACCGAGTTCGGTAGCACGAAAATACTTGGTGTTGTTAGAACTTGCATACTCTTCTCCATAAAAGCGAATATCTGGAAAAGTGCCCAGTAATACCACTTCTACTAGATTTTGAATAGCCACATCCGCATCAGTAAGTGCAGCACTAAAAAAGTTGTTTCCTTCCCCTTTAGCAGGAAGTGCAGCAATTTTTGGTTGAAGAAAATGGGCATAAGCTGCTGCTACTTTCAGATGGGGGAGTAAAGTCTCCAAAATTAGTCGAGTAGTTGGTGTTGTGGACATTGCAGCAAACTCCTTTCAGAAATAATCTACCGTTGGCAGAGCGATAGAATTCTATATCTAGACAAAATTACGGTATCATTGTGGTGCAATGATACCACAATCTTTACCAATCTACCGGACGTTCAAGGAACTACGGCACTGATTGGAGAAACTGCTAGTTAATGCCTATAAATGTAAAAGCTGTTGCTGCTTCAGCAGGATTTGTGGAATTGGGGGTGGCTGTTTTTTATCTAACTTCTGAAAATAACTCCAAAAGTTCCTGGCAACTTCTACTGAATTACAAGAAGATGCAAATGATGATGTTCTAAATGCAACATTAACCAGTTTCTAATTATCTGAAATGGGTACAAAAATTATTGGCATTGCTGAATTAAGGGATGATTCTTCTTGTGGGGTGGGCATCCTGCCCGCCTGGAAATACAATGAATGGGCAAGATACCCCATCCCACAAAAATGGTAAAACCATACCGCAAATATGCAACGCCGAATTATTGAATGCTATTAGCAAAGTCGTATTTGCCCCCACGTTCAAGAGCGCGTTTGTAAGCAGGCCGCGCATGGATGCGCTCGATAAATTGTTTAATTTTCGGTCGGCTTGAGATGAGTTCGGCTTCCATAGCGACTATTTCCAAAGGAAAGCTCATTTGGATATCGGCGGCGGTGAATTCTTCGCCTAAAAACCATGTACTTTTACGAAGTTCACCTTCTATATAGTCAAAGTGAAGCTTAATCTGGGGTGCGATAAATCCTTCGTTTACGCTGTCTCCTACACCAAAACGGTTAAAGACGAGATTCATTACCAGAGGTGGCATTGCAGAGCCTTCGGCATAATGCAGCCAATAAGTGTAGCGCAGACGCTCTGGTGTACCAGATGGCGGGATTAGCTGACCATTGCCATAGCGATCGACGATGTATTCAATTATAGCGCCCGACTCAGCAACAGTATTTCCTGCATCTGTGATTACTGGTGACTTGCCGAGGGGATGGACTTCACGCAGGGATGTCGGTGCCAGCATCGTCTTCTGGTCGCGTTCGTAGAACTTAATTTCATAATCGATCCCTAATTCTTCAAGCAGCCATAGCACGCGCTGCGATCGCGAGTTGTTAAGATGATGGACAACGATCATAATAGCTACTTTTTTACAATGGAGTTATTACTGACTTTTCATCATCTGAAACTACCATCAGCTGACTAATTCTTCATCTATCTAATGGTTTGTTTTGCGTAGAGCTAAATCAAGCACTGATTTCTGGATTCGGAATTCTTCTTCAATTTCCTCCTACTGTGATTCAACAATTCGTGGGAAAAAATAACCACTACCTCTTGCTGTGATAATCAACTCTGGTAAGTTGGGGTCATCTTCTACCTTTGTCCGCAACCGGGAGATATGCACATCTACTACACGGGTGTCTAAATGAAGTCCTGGTACGCAACCCCACAATAGTTGCAACATTTCTAATCGGGAAAAAACTTTTCCAGAATTGTTCACTAACAACTCTAGTAAGCTAAATTCCACACCTGTCAGGCGAATACGTTGCTCATTTTTATAGACTTGCCGCTTATTTGTATCAATTTTGAGATTGCCCACATGGATGATTGTGGAATTAGGAGTGGTATTGACACTAGTTTTATGGAAGCATCGCCTTAGTATGCAGGCAATCCGAGCTTCTAGCTCCTTGGGAGAGAAAGGCTTTGTCATGTAGTCATCAGCACCTAACTCTAGCCCAGTAATCCTATCGGCTACGTTTCCCAAGGCTGTAAGCATAATAATTGGTACATCTGACTCTTTCCGTAATTCTTGGCATACACCGTAGCCATCGAGCTTTGGCATCATCACATCCAAAACTATTAAGTCAGGAGTGGTTACACGAAAAGTTGACAAAGCTTCTTCACCATCGCTAGCTGTGACGACATCATAGCCAATCATGGAAAGACGCGTCTCTAAAATCCGACGTATGCTCGCTTCGTCGTCTACTACCAGGATTTTTCCTTTATGACCTGACAAGTTTCTCAATGCTCCTTTACAGCGAGAACTCTTAACCCTCTATTATCAGGCTTGATTGAGTCTAAAACACAAAACGGCCTTGGACTTACTCTAAAGCAGTAGTGTAAATTGCTCAAACCATCTGTGCAAAATTATGCTAAGGCATCTGCACGAAAAAGAGATTTGCACTCAATTAAGAAATTCCTCAGCAGGGGACTCGTATTTTCCATAGATTTAGTGTATCTTGTTTATTCCGTGCAATTATTAACACTCATTTTACCCACGACTTTTTACAACTCTGTTGTCATCCGACTTTTCAGCCAATGGCTTTGATATTCAGTGAGTGAAAACTTTTAATTAATAGATATGAAGATCATCAAAAAATCTGACACGCTGACCCTGAAGAAAATGATGGAAATCCAAGACGCTGAAGACCAAAATCTTCAAGCTGATACCGTCAATTTTTCACCCCCTGTGGTTGATGAGCAACCAGTAGCGATTCCAGAGCCGAGAGAACCCGACTACATCCCATTGCGCGATAATCCCATAGTCCAATCTGTTGGCAATTCCGGTTGGCAAATTTCTGATATTTGGCGGGATATCCGCGTAGATGATTTTTGTAATTTTGGATAACTGTCAACTGTGCTTGTTGAAACTGCTATAAAGCTTTTAACGTATAGGTACTTTGTCAACCTCAAGATTTTAAGGTAATTCCGAATTTATCTTTGATTTTGACTTGGATTGATTGAATCTATGGGTGGTTTATTGTTTTACAATTTTCAACCATCTTTAGTCAAGTTAACTGTATTTCTGGTGTAATCGCCCGACTCAAAGCTAGCAATTATTTACGAGATCCATTCAATACTGTTTTGAGACAGCTTATGGCTTGGGAATCTTGCCCGTCTTTTAACTGGCAAGATACCTATGCTTGTTCTATTCCAAATAAAGGATTGCATACGTCTCCCGACTTTCAATACTAATTGGATGTGACAGCGATCGCTCTAGCGTTACAACTTCCTTCTAACCGCTTATGCACGCGTAATCGATGAATGCTTCTGTGGGGGCTAGATTCGTCGGATTTTTAGTTTAGGCGATCGCAAATATTAGAGACTAAGCCTACTTAGTTCTTATTTCCAGCATTTTCGACAGTGCTGACTCTAAGGAATGTAACCATATAAATTACATCAGTCAATATTATTCCTCATGGTCTTGAAGTGAACCAAGGCTTATGCAAAACTTGAGATCCTTCGCTTCTAGCCTACTTTTAAGGAATTGATCAATGGTGCGTCTAGCCCTGCTGAGTGTATCTAACAAAACTGGTATAATTGACCTAGCCCGTAGCTTGGTTGAAGAATTTGAATTTGATTTAATCAGCAGTGGGGGAACAGCCCAAGCACTCAAAGATGCAGGACTCCCTGTCACCAAAGTTGCAGATTACACAGGTTCACCAGAAATTTTAGGTGGTCGAGTCAAAACCCTACATCCCCGAATTCATGGCGGAATTTTGGCGCGGCGAGATGTTCCCCAAGATATTACAGATTTAGAAAATAACCAAATTCGCCCGATTGATTTAGTGGTGGTGAATCTATATCCTTTTGAGGAAACGATCGCTAAACCAGGGGTGACATTATTAGAAGCTGTTGAACAAATTGATATCGGTGGCCCTGCTATGTTACGGGCATCATCGAAAAACTTCGCTCATCTGGCTGTATTATGCGATCCGGCACAGTATGACGAGTATTTGGAGGAATTGCGGCAAAATAACGGCGTAGCATCCCTAGAGTTTCGGCAAAAGGCAGCTTTAAAAGGATTTTCGCATACAGCTAGTTACGATCAAGCGATCGCATCTTATCTCGCAGAAGCACAGCAGTACACCCTTAGCGGCACACAATTACAATCTCTGCGTTACGGCGAGAACCCACATCAACCCGCCACCTGGTATCAAACTGGTACTACTCCAACGGGATGGGCAGGCGCAACGAAACTCCAAGGCAAAGAACTTAGTTACAATAACTTGGTTGATTTAGAAGCCGCACGCCGAATTATTGCTGAATTCACTGATACCCCAGCCGCAACGATTATCAAACATACAAATCCCTGTGGTACAGCATTGGGAAGTAGTATTTTCGAAGCGTATCAAAAAGCTTTTAATGCTGATTCGACTTCTGCCTTTGGTGGGATTGTCGCACTCAACCGTCCGATTGATGCGGCTACGGCGAGCGAGTTAACCAAAACATTTTTAGAATGCGTGGTTGCACCAAGTTGTGATGCGGAAGCTCAAGAAATCCTGGCTAAGAAATCTAACGTGCGGGTTTTGACTCTAGCTGATTTGAGCAGTGGCCCTAAGGATACAGTGAAAGCGATCGCAGGTGGTTTCCTCGTCCAAACTAGCGATGACATTATTGCTGATACTAGCCAATGGCAAGTTGTGACTGAACGCCAACCCACCGACAGCGAATTAGCCGAATTACTGTTTGCTTGGAAAGTTTGCAAACACGTTAAATCGAATGCCATTGTTGTAACTAGCGATCGCACTACACTAGGAGTAGGTGCTGGTCAAATGAACCGCGTCGGATCAGTTAAAATTGCCTTAGAACAAGCTGGAGAAAAAGCCAAAGGTGCAACTCTCGCCAGCGATGGATTCTTCCCCTTCGATGATTCCGTCAAAACAGCCGCAGCCGCAGGAATTACAGCCATTGTCCAACCAGGGGGAAGTCTGCGCGATAAAGATTCAATCAAAGCTGCTAACGAATTGGGTTTGCTGATGGTTTTAACTGGTGTACGTCACTTTTTACACTAAATCATTGCTTATTAAGTGTGCGGTTTACAAAGTGTCACACTATATACTTTCTTTATGATTGAAGCAATGATATTATCTAATCGTGTGTGAGGAGCAAGTTAAAAATAAAAAGCGTTTGGGGTGGAAACACGGCAACACTCCCAAGCGCTTTTTAATTGTTCAGAAATTGGATTGCTTGTGCAGTTTTAAAAATGTCACTCAATATACTTGCCATCAGATAGAAGTAGTGATATTGTTTATTTGTGTGTGAGGAGCAAGTTGAGAATAAAAAATGCCTGGGGTGGAAACACGGCAACACTCCCGGGCATTTTTTAATTTATATATAAAAAATTGGATTGTTGGTACGGTTTTAAAAGTGTCACTGACTTTAATCGCCTTTTCATTGAACCAGTGATAGTATTTAGCTGTGTGAGGAGCAAGTTAAAAATAAAGAGCGCCTGGGGTGGAAACACGGCAACACTCCCAGGCGTTTTTTAATTGGTATGTAAAAACGATCACTTGCAGATCCTCTGGAATTATTGAGATAATCAGCTACAGTCTGAAATCCAGTAAACCTCACACCAAATCAGAAATTCAGGTGCAAATCAATCGGCTGACTCAACAAATTCAATTCATCATCGAAATTGATCGATTGAAGCATATAATGCGGCAAACCCTACTTATGGATGGGTCACGCCGAGAAAATAGTGCAGAACACTCTTGGCATTTAGCTGTAATGGCGATCGCCTTAGTAGATTATGCCCCAGAGGGTGTTGAGATATTCCATGCCATCAAAATGCTGCTAATCCACGATTTGGTAGAAATTGATGCAGGTGACACCTTTTGTTACGATATGCAGGGTAACGACAGCAAAGCAGTAAGAGAAGCACAAGCAGCATTGCGTTTATTCGGACTTTTGCCAGCAGACCAAGGTAACGAGTTGCGTTTACTCTGGGATGAGTTTGAAGCAGGAGAAACAACCACCGCCAAATTTGCCGCAGCCTTAGACCGTATACAGCCTTTGCTGCATAATCAGCAAACTCAGGGTGGGACTTGGCGTATTCATGGCATTAGCCGCAATCAGGTGATGAAACGGGTAGCACCAGTAGAAACAGGTGCGCCGGAACTGTGGCCCTTTGTCCTGCAATTGATTGATGATTGTGTGACAGCAGGATATCTTAAAGATGATGCTGCCCTAATTACTCAAGATTTTCGCGCTGAAAATTATTAGATTTTTTCTAAGCCTAAATATATAAACATATTTATGTTGGGTTACGCTATCGCTGCACCCAACCTACAAAACTTATATTTATGAGCATCAATCATAAGTTTATCTCAACCAAAACATTTACCCATAATTGGTTGTTTTAGGGGTACATTGGATTGAAGTGAGAGAAAACTGAGAGAAAAAATAAATACTTAAAAAGTGGGTGACGAGGGATTTGAACCCGCAACCAATAGATTAAGAGTCTACTGCTCTACCGTTGAGCTAGTCACCCACACGAATAACCATCATAGCACAACTTCTGAGAATTTAGCTAGTGATACGTCCAAAAAACGAATTAAAGGGGGAATTTGATGGTGAAGGTGGTTTGACCGGCTCCACTCTCTACATAAATTGAGCCGCCTAAATGTCTGACCATTTTCTGCACTAATGCTAATTCCAGCCCAGTGCCGCTGTGTTTCCAAGGATCGTGCTTGGAAAGGTGATAAAAAGGCTCAAAAATCCGTGACAGTTCATTGCTGGTAAGCTCTAGTCCAGAATTGCTAATATTAAGCTCTACTGCATCCCCTCTTAAGTAGGCAGAGACTGTGACTGATTCACCTGCTGGGGTATATTTGCAGACATGGTTGAGTAGTTCGGTGATAATCCTCTCCATATCTGTGATATCTGTCTCTAAAGGCGGGAGTGCGCGATCAATACTCAGTTTTAAATGCTGTCGCTGACAGTTGGTGAGGTCTCGAAAAGACTCGACAATGGGCTGAAGCCAGCTTTGTAAGTCAATGGCAATCAATGTTGGGGGTTCGGGTTCTGCTTCAAGATATGTGAGTTTGAGTAGATCGTTAATTAACTTGCTTTCTCGCGCACACTCGTTATGCAGAATCTGCAAGAGTTGTGGAACTATTTCTATCTCTAATATTTCTGCTGGTGTTAAGACACTTTCGAGGGTTTGGACTGCAAGGCTGATGCTAGTTATTGGGGTTCGCAGTTCTTGAGAGAGATTTCGGAGAAATTGGTTTTTGAGCCGATCGCAATTTTCTAATTCTTTAACTTGTGTCTGGGTTTGTTGGTAAAGTTGAGCTTGGCGAATTGCGATCGCACATTCATTGGCAACCTGCTGCACTAACTCAATTTCAAATTCATCAAATGCCTCTTGTGATGGTCTTGCCAACCAAAGATTTCCCAAAATCCCTTGAGTATCGAAAATTGGACAAGCCATCTGGGACATAACCAACAACTTTGGTTGCCATCCAGGGGCAACTTCCAAAAATTGCAAAGGTTGTTTTTGCAATAAGGGTTGATAAACTTCCAGACGGTCTGTAATCTGTCTAGTCAGTTCTTGACACTGCGGTAGATTGTTGATGCTGTACTCGTAGGCAATAGTTACCAGGGTTTGACAGGGGCTATAGAGTTCAATTTGGCAACGTTCAAGGTTCAGTAACTCTGTTAATTCCTGAGTGACAGTCTGCAACACCTGAGCTTCATCCAGACGATCGCGGATTTGTTCTGTCATCCGTCGCACCAAGGCTTCAAAGTTTCGTACCTGCTGCAATTGATTTTTGTACTTCTGTTTTTGCAACTCTATTTCGACTTTGAGATCCTGAAGCTGCTGACGAAGTTCTGCTTGTTGCACAGCAATGCCGATTTGAGTTGCCAACTGTTTGAGTAAGCCAGTTTCTGCTTGCTGCCATTGACGTGATTCTTGGCAATGATGGGCAATCAATAGCCCCCACATATCTTGCTCTTGGAAAATCGGCACGACTACATTGGCTCTAATCTGCAAAGATGCCAGGAAATCTATATGGTAAGGATGCAAGTCTGCTGCATAAATATCCTCAACAACTTGAATGCAACCTTGCCCGTAGTGTTCTGGATTGCTACTAAAGCAGGGATCGATGATGTTTTTTCCCAAGAGTGAATCGCTTGCAGCGACGCTTGCGGCAACGCTTGCGGCAACAATTACCCCACTGCCATCAGGCTGGAAGCGATAAACTAGAACGCGATCGCAATTCAAAAATTGCCGCAGTTCAATTGTTGTCTGATGCAGAATTGTCTCTAATTCTACAGATTGGTGAATCCGTCCGGCGATCGCTTCTAGCAATTGCTCCCGTTCAAACTGGAGTCCGACTGCTTCTTGGGCTTGCTTCACAGGAGTGATATTACTACTAGTACCAATCAGTCGATAAATCCGAGAGTTAGCATCCCTTAGTGGCGTGAGAGTCGTACTCCACCAAGTAGTAACCCCCTGGAATTGTAAACATTGTTCGTAAGAAATAGTTTTACCAAATAGCACACAGTCAGCATAGTGCTGACGCACCCTACAAGCATCGATGGGGGAAAGAATATCCTCTGGTTTTTTGCCTCGGAGATCGTCTGAGCGAATGCCTATCCACCGCTCATGAGTGGGATTAAGTGCCACATACTGAAAATCTCCATCTTCTAGAACATCTACTACAAATATTGATGCCTGCACAGAATCGTACATGCTCAGTAGAAATTGCTCACTACTATTTTTCTCCTCTACTTCCGTGCCAAAGATAATTTGAGGGGGCGATAATTTTGTCAACTCCATAGTTGATTCTGCTGGATTTTTATTCATGCGAGAGTCCCTTTCTGGTATTACTGACTCTTCTAGGCGCTCTCTTATCGTTATGCTTGTAGTAGATGCACTTTAGCGCCTATAGCAAAGTATTGTCAGCTGTTGCTCATCGAAATTAAATCTTTCTCTACTTCTGGTCAGAAATCTAGGAAAGCTAATATAAGTCAGCTTAACAAATCCTGCTTTTTGAAGGCGAAAATACATTTGCAGTTGAGGGCAAATCTAATGATTTTTTGAACAGTTTTCCAAGATTTTTGCATATACTTAAGTACAATTATCATACTATAACAATTAATTTTACAATTCTTAATAAAATTATTGGGTGAGGCTGGGTAATAGGAACTCACGACCGCAATTTATGAGCATTCATTCCGGTGAGGATACCAACTAGCAGCCAAGTGATAGCTAACCCCATAACTTCGCCTAAGAATAGTTGCGTTAAGTCGTGCAAAATCATTCCCACAGCAGAACCCACGGGGACAGCAACAGCCCAACTGACCGAAGAGACAAATATCCATCGCCACGCCACAGGCTGGGGAATTGCTAACCATTGTGTCAATCCAATTCCCAAGCCGCCAAGTGCGCCATAAATGGCTCCCGACAGGATTCTCAAAGGAAGAATCTGAATACTGGGTACAATCCAACCTACCGCACCAATACCGATCGCAGTGATGATACTCCAACCCAAAAGACTTGACAAAATCCACCTGATGCAAAATACAGGTTCTTTGAGAAGACAACCTTGAGGAAGTGCGATCGCAAATCCACCAATAGCTGCTTCTATCACCCCAACATCTGCCTGATCGCCAACTTCAATAAAAAGTAAACTCAATAAAAAACCGCCACAAGTAGCGAGAGTCCACAGCAGTGTAAAGCTAAATCTAGTATTTTCCGGCGCGAATGACATTAAGGGGAATTGGGAATGGGGAATGGGAGCAGAGTAGAAAATGACAAATGACGAATGACGAATGACAAATGACAATATCAAAGTTTTTTTGGTTTGAATTGTCTGACAGTTCTAGCATTAAACATCTCAAAAAAAACTTTGCGTCGCTGTTGGGGCGATTCCGGTACAATGTAACCCCAGAGACTCTCCCAGTAGAAAAACGATATACCATTAAAATTGCGATCGCGTACTGCTTGAACCTGTTCTCTAACTTGTGCCATTTTCACAGGATTACGCACAGTTCCCGTTGATATACCAATTTGTACAGGAATTAGACTTTGAGCCAATTTCACAGATGGTTGTTCTAATTGAGCGATAAAAGAGCTTTTATCATTTCGATAAACTTGCAAAATTAACTCATTAACTAAACCTTTTTTTACCCAATTCTCCCAGTCTTGCAAATAGTATTTGTAGGCAAAAGCTTGATAGTTTGGAGATAGGGATATTTTGACTTTGGGTTTCACCGCCTTCACAGCTTGATAGAGTTCTGCCATGAAATCAGTAATTTTGTCCGCTCGCCAACGCATCCATTCTGAGTTAAAAGGGTCAATGGGAGGACTTTTGCCTTTATGTTCTTGCTGGTAGAGTTCAATCGTGAAGCGATCGTAACCAAACTGTACAGGCATCCCAAAATGATCGTCAATCTGAATACCATCCACATCATAATCCCTGACTACTTCCAAAATTAGCCCTCGGATAAACTCTTGCACTTGCGGATGTAAGGGATTCAACCAAGCTAGCTTACTTACTAAACTATTATCAATTTCTTCTGGTGGTGCATCTTGGATAGACTTGAGACCTTCTTGTCCAATTGTTAACCAGTCGGGATAACGCCTTGCTAACTGTGAATAATGCGGTGTCATAAACCCATATTCAAACCAAGGAATAACTCTCAAATTTTTCCTTTTGGCAAGTGTCACTATCTTTGTTAAAACATCCTGTCCACCGTGCATGAAATTGAGAAAAGGTTGAGTATTTGAGCCTGTAGTCATTTCAGCTACTGCACTTTTATAAAAAGTATGCCCTCGGTTCCAAACTACAGGATAAATTGTATTAAAGTTGAGGGACGATAATTGGTTTATAGCCCGGTTAATGCCCCAAGGGACAAATAGTACACCACTAGCAACATTAGTGAGCCAAACGCCGCGAATTTCTGTAGGTAAAGGAATTATTTTTTGGGAATAAACTGGGAGTGAAGAAACTGAAGAGAATGAAAAAACTGTTAAAGTGGCTACTAATCCCAAACACATTAAGTAAGAAACACAACGGCGAGCAACCCGATTCATTTGTAATCGTGACCTAGTGCGATCGGAATATATATAACTACAAAATAAAGTTGTAATCCTCCGGATTATGTAAAGAAATGATGATTAATAACTCAGAATTCAGAAGTCACAATTCAGAATAGTTGAAAGCATACGGAGGCAGTTTTTGTTATGAATATACTTAACGATACCAAAACCTAATAAATTAGAATTCCAAATTCTAATTCTTACTCCTAATACCAATTTTTTATGAAGCTGCATATAATTCGATCCCCCCTAGCCCCCCTTAATAAGGCTACAGTGTACACACAAGTCTAATTACCCCCCTTAATCTCCCCTTGGAAAGGGGGGAAATAAGAAAATCTAGTTCCCTTCCCTTTCCAAGGGGAGGGTTAGGGTGGGGTAAAACCTTGTTTAATCAACTATTTCAAACTTGTGTGTACACCGTAGCTTAATAAGGGGAGAACCGGAAAAACATCTATCAAAGTCCCCCTTTTTAAGGGGGATTTAGGGGGATCAAGATATATGCAACTTCACATTAAATTGGTATAACTTCTAATTCTTAACTCCTGACTCCTGAATTCTGAATTCTTTCTTCTTAAAATCTTTCCACACCTTCAAATTGCTTGACAGCAGACGCATTTGCTGCCTCCCCACAAGTTCGTGGCGTGGGGAATATCTTTTCAGGATTTGCTAACCCTTTAGGATTAAAAACTTGCCGTACCCATTGCATAGTTTCTAAATCAACTGGGCTAAACATCTCTGGCATATAGCACTTTTTCTCCGCACCAATA
This sequence comes from Nostoc sp. UIC 10630, assembly GCF_010747425.1. Lineage (NCBI taxonomy): Bacteria > Bacillati > Cyanobacteriota > Cyanophyceae > Nostocales > Nostocaceae > Nostoc > Nostoc sp. UIC 10630. The sequence goes on along the minus strand of NZ_JAAGOG010000006.1, from coordinate 76,795 downwards.
CCATGTTCACCAGAAATACTGCCACCAACTTGGACACAAAGCTTGAGAATTTTTCCACCCATTTCTTCTACTTGTTCCAATGCTCCAGGTACAGAATTATCATAAAGAATTAATGGATGAAGATTGCCATCTCCAGCATGAAATACATTAGCAACACGATAACCATATTGTTCGCTTAATGCCTCAATCTCATGCAGAACATAAGGCAACTGAGTCCGGGGAATTACACCATCTTGCACATAATAATCTGGACTTAAATGCCCAGCCGCAGCAAAAGCAGCTTTACGTCCTTTCCATAATTTCAATCTGGTTTCTGGGTCACTAGCAGAAGTGACATTTCGTGCCCCATTCTTTTTACAAATTTCGGTCACTCGCTGCTTATTTCCTGCAACTTCTACTTCTAACCCGTCAATTTCGATTAGCAAAATAGCAGTAGCATCACGGGGATAACAATTTGTGGCAACAACATCTTCAACTGCATTGATGCTGAAGTTATCCATCATTTCCATACCGCCAGGAATAATTCCAGCGCTGATGATATCAGAAACAGTTGCTCCGGCAGCTTCAATACTGGTAAAATCTGCCAACAGCACGCAAATTGATTCTGCACTTTTGAGAATTCGTAAAGTAATTTCTGTGGCAATTCCTAAAGTGCCTTCAGAACCAACAAACACACCCGTTAAATCATAACCAGGCATTTCAGGCATTTGTCCGCCTAAATCGACAATTTCTCCTTCTGGCGTGACAATTTTTAATCCTAAAACGTGGTTAGTGGTGACACCATATTTAAGACAATGTACGCCACCAGAGTTTTCAGCAATATTCCCCCCAATAGAGCAGATAATTTGGCTAGATGGGTCAGGAGCGTAGTAAAAACCAGCACCACTAACGGCTTGTGTTACCCAACTATTAATCACGCCTGGTTGAACAATTGTGCGTTGATTTTCCAAATCAATGCTGATGATTTGCCGCATTAAGGAAGTGACAATCAAAACAGAGTCTTCCACTGGTAAAGCACCGCCAGATAGACCAGTGCCAGAACCGCGTGCGATGAAGGGGATAGAATATTGATTGCATATCTTTACCACTTGGGCAACTTGTTCTGTTGTTCTAGGTAATACCACTACAGCCGGGCGTTGGCGATAGCCAGTTAAACCATCACATTCATAAGTAATAAGTTCTTCGCGGCGTTGCACTACACCATTTTTGCCAAGGACAACCTCGAATGCTTTGATAATAGGTTTCCAGTTGTGTTGTTTTTTATCTTGGGTCAGCATAGTTTTTAAAGTTAACTATAGTAACTTAGAGTTTAAAACAATACCCAAGTTTTTGAGGGATTTGCCAATAGTTTTGAGCGGTTAACGACGTTTTAAGCATTGCGGCGTTCTTTCTAGCTTTACCGCAGACTCTACCGCTTTAAAACTTACTGAGCTTAGTTGCTCCACTTGAAAAACTTGATATTGTCCATTCGTTACGAACAAAGTTGTTCTGGTAACAAAAGGTTGTCTATTTGTAGCAACTACTTATGTATTATTTGCAAAGACTTAAGCAAAACTTATTAATAATCCCCCAATCATAATGTCAAAGTAGTGATTGTAGATATGCAAAATCTTTCAATATATGTTCAAATACTTTAAATAAGTTTAAAAATAGCGAATATTCATCATTCTTACTCTATGGCATTGGTATATCTAAAAAAAATCAAAGATTTTATATCTACCTTAAGAAACAAAAATACAATTTGGTTTTATGTCTTCAGGTTTATGAAATCATGACAAACAATGCCTATAGTTGGGTCTTAGGTAGTCACATACCTAATTTCGTAAGTGAGGCTAACAATCATGTCACATCAAATAGTTGCATCTGAGTTGCTTAATGAGTTATCTGATGAGCAACAACAGATAATAGTCGGTGGTGCCGACTTTGAGTTAAGCGGCAGCAATTACGGTAACAGACGGAATGGTTTACTGGGAAAAACCAATTCCGGTCCCCAAGGTAGCAGCTCCGTCTCCGTAGGCACCAGTAATGCCATCAATACGGCTGCACAAGATTTCTTGGGCTTGGGTGGAACCATTCCTACAAGTGTTGGAGCCTTAGGTCTTTCACCAACTGGTGGCGATCCAACTGGTGGCGAGCAAACTGGTGGCGAGCAAACTGGTGATTTAGGTGGCGAGGAAACTGGTGGTGCATAGTAACTATAGCTCATAGGTGTCTCAAAAAATCAGATATCATATCAAAGCGCCATACATATTTAAGCAGGGAATAGTAAATGGAGATTCTTAAACATTCAAGACTGAAGAATGAATCTTTTTCATCAGACTTGTTTTTTTACTACTCCCCTACTTAAAATGTGCAACTTTGAACAGAATAACTGATAATGCAGAGTCACCTATTCCATTTCTCAGACGGTAGCGCCAACTCCTGTTTCGTGATAGTGCTGAGTAATATAGGTGCTCAAGGTTTCTCCTCCTTGGGTGCTGGAACCAGCCCTAGATTCCAGAGCTTTCCTGTCATTTTCCCTTTTGTACAACCCAATTATCTGGCTAAATCCCTTAGGGAAAACTGTATCAGTGAGTTAGCCTCTGGAATCTTTTATTAAAGAGCTACATAAATGAGGCTAACAATCATGTCACATCAAATTATTGCATCAGATTGAGTGGATCTGTTCCTATAAGAATCACAGTTTTGCCCACCCCTTTATCCTTTTAACTATTCCCACAAGTAACCTGCAAAAGTTGTCACGTCAAAGCGCTTCGCAAATTTAAGCAAGTAATGGTAAATTAGGGTTCTCAAATAGTTAAGAATGAAGATCGGTTTACCCAAATAGCACAGTCAACTTTGATATTGTGATGGTGTTAAGTAATTTCCCCACTCAAAGTTTCTTATCATTAAGTATGTAGAAGCGATCGCAGATTTTCAGAGATATTTTGTCTACAGATGTACTGTCTTTTATATAACCCCCATATTTCCAATCAAGAGGTTAGGAAGAATTTCATCACGAGTCAATCTCCTGAATGCTGATTCTTAATTAGGTTCGCCTAAGTGAGGCTAACAATCATGTCAAATCAAATAATCACATTTTTGGGGAATAAATAATAAAAGGGGGATGAAGGAGACTATTATGACTCGCTCAACGTAAGTGAGGACTTTGAGAGAGTTTGAGCGTTTTCCTCCGTTTTTTTCAACGCGTTGCACACGTTAGAAATATGAGGAAGGTGATTTTAGCGCATTGCGCATACCTTTCTCTCCCCCCTTAATTGATTATATAACATCGTAAAGCATGATGTTTGTCACTGTTAGTAACATACGTTACCGTTTCACTTTTTAGCCTGCCTAGTACATAGCCTTGCTACAGGATTTCGCAATGCGGCGTTGCTTTGCTTTTCATCCTGAATGGATGAGCCGTAAACCCCTTATTTAGCGTGATTCTCAAAGAGTAACCTTTAGCAATACCTGCGGCAAGATGCCTTCGTGTCAACGCAACAGGCTTGAGTTTTAGCTCGCCTCATTTTTTCGTGTATCCATTCACAACAAAAGGTGCAATACCGTGAAATCCTTACTCACAGAAGGGGAATCTTCTTGGAATAGGTTTAATGAACCCAATCCAGACCAGCTTCATTTAGTTGAAGTTAACGAGTTTCTCCCCCATATCGGTAAATGGACAAACTTCGGAGGAGGAATTCTGCTGAGTATTTTTGTGGTAGCTGTGAGTCTGACATCGGTTCTAAATTACAATGTCACGGTCAAAGTCCCTGCAAGTATCCGACCTGTTGGAGAACAGCGAATTGTTCAGTCTGCTATGAGCGGAACTGTTCAAAAGATTGATGTTCAAGAAAATCAGGTGGTGGCTAAAGGGCAAGCTATTGCTCATGTTGATGATTCACAACTCCAAACTCAAAAGAGTCAATTAGAAAGCAGTATTCAGCAGAGTCAATTACAACTAAATCAAATTGATGCTCAACTCCGTGAAATGAATGTCCAGATTGGGGCGCAGGCAAGCTTAATTAACCGCACGCTTATTGCTGCACAAGCTGAGTTAGGTGGTACCCAACGCAACTATCAAGATCAGCAAATTAAAGCTACAGCTGATATGACAGAAGCAGAAGCAGCCTTGACCTTAGCCAAGGTGCAAAGAGAGCGATTACAGCGAGAAAAACTTTTAAGAGCAACTGTGCAAGAAGCAGAAGCAGCCTTGATCTTAGCCAAATTACAAAGAGAGCGATTGCAGCCGATAGTAGTATCGGGAGCAGTTCCTCGCAATCTGTTTGAAGAAAAAGAACAAGAGGTTAAGTCGGCTGAGGCGAAGCTAGAACAAACTAAAGCCAACGCTCAAAGTCTTCTAGAGGAAAAAGAACAAGCTCTTAAGGTCGCCCAAATAAACCGAGAAAAGGCTAAAACCGCGATCAATCCTAGTAATGCTCTTGTAACCGTGGCATCTGAACGGATTAAGCAGGAACAAGCAAGAGGTGAGGCTACCTTAGCCGCTTTGAAAAAAGAAAGAGAGACTCTGTTGCAGCAGCGCCTTGAACTGCATAAGCAACTCGTTAGCACTGGCAAAGAACTACAACAAGTAAAAACCGATCTGAATAAGAGTGTAATTCGATCGCCAATCGAAGGAACACTGCTGCAATTGAATCTTCGCAACCCAGGACAGGTCGTGCAACCCAGTGAAGCGATCGCTCAGATTGCTCCTCTTAATGCACCTTTACTAATTAAAGCTCGTGTCCCAGATCAAGATATCGACAAAGTGAAACCGGGACAAAAAGTTCAAATGCAGGTTTCTGCCTGTCCCTATCCAGAGTATGGCACTCTCAAAGGAACCGTCGAAACAGTTGCACCAGATGCCGTACCAACTGTAAAAACCATCGCAGCTCAGAGCCAAGTCCAAGTACTCGCCTATCAGGTAACTATTCAACCACAAAAATCATATTTGGGTAGAAGCGATCGCCAGTGTCATCTGAAGTCCGGGATGGAGGGTAGAGCAGATATTATTTCCCGCCAAGAAACCATACTTCATTTCATTCTCAAAAAAGCACGATTAATGGCAGATTTTTAATTCAATATTGCTCTGCTAACTTTGTGTACCAATTTTATAGGTCGGTGAACATGTTTGATCTATTTAAATTCCATAAAAATTATCAGTGTGTTTCACAATTGAGTGAAGAAGACTGTGGGGCAGCTTGTCTAGCTACAATTTCTAAGCATCACGGACATTTTTTAAGCATCAATCGCAGCCGAGAAGCGGTAGGGACTGGACAACTAGGAACTACTTTACTGGGTTTAAAACGCGGGTCTGAAAATCTGGGTTTCAATGCCAGAGCAGTTAAAGCGTCACCAGCCATCATAGACAGAATCACAGAAATAAACTTGCCAGCGATTATTCATTGGCAGGGCCACCACTGGGTTGTTTTATACGACAAGCGGGGGAAAAAATACGTTATTGCCGATCCTGGTGTGGGTATCCGTTATGTCAATCGAGAAGAGTTAGCAGCAGCTTGGAACGGCGTAATGCTCTTACTGGAGCCAGATCCAGATCGCTTTTTTAAACAGCCAAAAGAAAAAGCAAAAGGTGGCTTAGGTCGTTTTTTAATGCGGATCTTGCCTTATAGGGGATTGCTGAGTCAGGTTTTGATGATCAACATTGTCATGGGTTTGCTCGCTCTAAGTACCCCAATCCTAATCCAACTACTGACAGATGATGTCCTTGTGCGCGGCGATACCCAGTTGCTCACTGTTGTGGTTTTAGGTGTTATTGTTATGAGCTTATTCAGCAGTGCCCTGCAAGTATTGCAATCCATCATGATTGCTCATTTTGGTCAACGGCTGCAACTAGGGCTAGTTTTGGAATTTGGGCGAAAAATTCTCCAATTGCCCTTGAATTACTATGAAGCTCGCCGCAGTGGCGAAATCATCAGCCGACTGCGAGATATTAACGAAATCAATCAGTTGGTATCACAGATCGTAGTTCTTTTACCTAGTCAGTTTTTTATTGCAGTAATTTCTTTCTGCTTGATGCTGTTTTATAGCTGGCGGTTGACGCTAGTAGTCATCTTCATCATCTTCTTAATGACCGTATCTACCCTGCCTTTCTTACCCATCCTCCAGCAAAGGACACGCAGTCTCTTAGTCTTGGGGTCAGAAAATCAAGGCGTTTTAGTCGAAACGTTTAAGGGAGCGCAGGTGGTCAAAACCACAAATGCTGCTCCCCAATTTTGGGATGAACTTCAAAGCCGTTTTGGTCGCCTTGCTAATCTCACTTTTGGTACTATCCAAATCGGAATTATCAACAGCACCGTTGCTAGACTGATTTCCACCATTGGTGGCGTTATTCTACTAGGGCTAGGAAGCATCCTGGTGATTGGTGGGGAGTTAAGCATAGGTCAAATGCTGGCTTTTAATGTCCTACAGGTTAACGTTTTAGCTTTAATTAACTCGTTAGTTGGCTTAATGGATGAATATGTTCACTCCCAAACAGCAATCTCTCGACTTCTAGAAGTTATCGATGCTACACCAGAAGTAGTCGGGAGCGGTCAAAAACCGAGTGCACAAATCTCTTATGATGCAGACATTCGTTGTTCCGATCTCCAATTTCACCATGCTGGCAGAGTTGACTTAATAGAGAATTTTTCTCTCAAGTTACCTGGAGGAAAGGTGATTGCTTTAATTGGCCAGTCAGGTTGTGGTAAAAGTACTTTTGCAAAATTGATAGCAGGCTTATATCAGCCGAACTCTGGTAATATCCGCATTGGTTTTTTTAACATCCAAGACCTTTCCCTTGATTGCCTGCGACAACAAGTAATTTATGTACCTCAAGAGCCTCACTTTTGGAGCCGCTCGATTTTAGATAATTTCCGCTTAGGAACGCCTTATATTTCCTTTGAAGAAATTGTTAAAGCTTGTGAAATTGCTGATGCAGACGGCTTTATCAGTCAACTTCCTAATAATTATCAAACTGTTTTAGGCGAATTTGGCGCAAATCTCTCTGGTGGACAAAGACAACGATTAGCGATCGCTAGAGGCATCCTCACCAATCCACCTATACTGATTTTAGACGAAGCGACTGCCGGACTCGATCCGGTAAGCGAATCTCACGTACTAGATCGGCTTTTGGAATACCGAAAAGGCAAAACTACGATTTTGATTACCCATCGTCCCAGCGTAATCAATCGCGCTGATTGGATCGTGCTACTAGATAAAGGTCAAGTGCAACTACAAGGAACTCTAGAGACTTTTCTATCTAAACAAGGAGAGCATTTAAAGTTTTTATCACTGTAAAAATTAGGCTCTGTATGAGCAAATAAAACTATGTCTGAAAATACCAAATCCCAAAATTCTAAATGGTTCAGGGATTTGTCTGAAAAAGAACAGGAAACCCTCGCTGCTGGTCAAATCCCGAATCTACCAGATGAAGCTATGCCAGTTGAAAGTAATTTTTTTCTCCAACAAACTAATATCCAAACTACGGCAGACAATACATTAAATCTTGCAAATGGTGATGTATCTTCTCAAAAGACTAAATATATATTGTCAAAAGTGACACTAGGGTTTTCTACAAAAATTCGGGTTCCAAATTTTTCTTTATTTCTAAATGAATTAAATAATTTTATGAGAAATTAAATCCTTTGTTTAGTTAAAAGCTAGCTTGTTTGTATTTAATTACTTCAAATACATTAATTAATCATGTACTTGAAGTAATTAATGCTATTTATACAATATGCATTTATTTAAAATTAGGCATTTAAACTAGTTAACAAAATAACACTATTTGCCAACATTTCTATTAGTTAAAATTTTTAGATTGTTGTTAGTTTGTTTTATAGTTTCATGAGCCAAAAGAAGTAAATGTGCCTGGATGTTTTCTAACCTAAGAGTAATTTATTCGCTTATCAAATAGTTAATAATAAAAACATAGGTGATTAGCACCTATACCAGTAAGTGAGGTAAATAATTTATGTCAACTCAAATGATGATGTCTGATTTGCTTGTGGATCTATCCACAGAACAACAACAGCTTCTGACTGGGGGACAAATAAATGAATCCACTGACGATGAATCAGATGACAATGGACTTTCCGGTCCTTTAGGTCGAAATCGTCGCGAAAATCGTCGCGAAAATCGTCGCGAAAATCGATTCCGCATCAGGGGCATTGTTACCCTCCAAAAAGTTAGCTAAACTTTGCAATTAGCGGGGGATATTGAAGCTAATATAACTCGCTCAAAATTTAATTTATTTTGAGAAAGAGCTTTATTTGTCTCTTATATTCCCTGAAGGCATGAAATCAACAGCCTAGAGATAATAAAGGTAGATGCTATCCTTAGCATCTACCTTTATGCTCGCCTCTTACTTCAGATCAAAATAGTTTCGACTAATTGATGAGTAAAGCTTTTGCTGTATAACTCAAGGCACTAGACATTCTTTTGCACTGTACAAAAGTGAGGCAAAAAATTATGTCAGATCAAATCATCACGTCTGATTTGCTTGTGGAGTTATCCACAGACGAACAGCAGCTTTTATGCGGCGGACAATTCATAGGTGGCTTCGACGGAGGCTTCGACGGCGGCTATGACCGCGGCTATAAAGACCGAGGTGGCAAAAAGTGCTATCGTCGCTACTGTTAGCGTCGCTAATCCAGAGACTGATTTACGGATGCAGTTTTTCTTTCTAAGTTGAAAAAACTTAAAGGCTGGGTAGTCTTGTAATCTAAACTTTGCAATAAGCAAGGTGAGTAGAAGGCTCATAAAAATCGCTCAATATAAATTAAGTTTTGAGATAATTTGTGTAGTCTCCTATGTTCTTTATAATGAATTAAATCAACTGCCCAGATCCAAGAAAGGTAGATGATATGCCTAGTATCTACCTTTCTGTTTCCCCCTCATTAGTTTCAGCAGAACAAATGACTAATCTACATTCTGAAAACTTTGGCGGTAGCTGAGTGGAAATTATGCCTCCAATTTTCCCGAGTCTATTAACAGCGATCGCTCCCAAATCCAATCAAGTAAAATCGGATTGACTAACTCTGGTGCTTCATCTTGGGGACAATGCCCAACTCCTTCTAAAGGAATAAACTTTTGTACCTGTGGGAAATTAGCTAATTCTCTACCTAACTTAATTGGTTCCCACGGATCGGCCGTTCCCCACAAGATAATTGCAGGACAAGGTAGCAGCGGTAAAAGGTCTTCTGGTAGAGGCCCTGTAGAATAAGAAGTAAAGGCAAGGAAAACAGCTACAGCCCCCGGATCGCTTGCGGGTGAAGTGAGAATATCCACCAATTCATCTGTCACCATCTCAGGATTCGCATAAGCTTTTAGTAAAATCTTCCGCACTGTTTTCGGTTTGGCAAGTTGATTGAAAAAGAAATCGCCAACTGGTTTGATAGAAAGCAAGCGTTGCAGTAAAGGCGCTCCGACACGACGAGTCCAAGGTAAAGTTATACGTTTGCGATCGTGCAACAACCGTAAAGAACAGTTGAGCAATGCAACTCCCAAGGCAATATCTGGATTGCTAACAGCTGCTTGCATGGCTACAATACAGCCAATAGAATTTCCAACTAAAAAAGCAGGTTCGCCGACAACTTCACGGCAAAAATCTGCTACTTGTTGTCCCCATGTTTCTAGAGTGTAGGTAATTTTTTCACCAGGTTGAGGTTTTGCAGAAGCGCCAAAACCAATCAAATCAATAGCATAAACTCGGCAATTTTGTGCTAACACGGGAATATTTTTCCGCCAATGCCACCAAGAAGCGCCAAATCCATGCACGAGGACAACAGGCGGCCCAGTGGTTCCTTGGGTTTGATAGCAGATAGGGAAATCTTGCCAAATCCAGGTTTTTGTAGAGGTAAATGCTGTTTTTGAACTTGAGGTTGTCATAGGAAATTTGATGAATACAAGGGTAAAAGCTCGTCAGCAGCAAGGCGTAAGTAAAATTATTTTGAATTTGAATAAAATTTATCAGATTTTCAAATAAAATTATTTGGTCTAGTGATAACTTAGACATACACTAGAAAAGCTTCTAGGCTGATGGTTTTATCCAGGTAGAGAGTTTTTATCTTGTTGATAGAGGTAATTTCCTCACAACTTAGATTATGTCAGCATTAGGAATCATCACTTCTATAATGTGAGTAATATTTTTGCCATTTTTTTAGATGTGAGTGAATTAGCATCAGTGCTAGATTCAGTAGATTCACAATTTACGATCGCTATTTTGGTCTATAACATTGTCAGAATATGAGGCATCGGCTAAGGGGTGGTTTGCAACTGGAAACTGACGCTGAATTTAACAACATTTTTCTTGTTCCTAGTTCTGCGAGCCAGACAATATGAATATACTAGAAACAATCGATACTCCCATCGGGAGCTATGCACCCGATTTTGAACTGCCAGGAATTGACGGTCAAGTACACCATCTCAGGCGTTATCTTGAGAAGTTCCGAGCAGTGGGCGTTATTTCCATGTGTAACCACTGTCCTTATGTAGAGTGGTATATAGACAGGTTAAAAAAGATTCAAACCAAATTTGCCCCCAAAGGCTTCACACTAATTGGGATGAATGGTAGTGATGGTAATCATGAAACTAGGTCAAGCTTTGAAAATATGAAAGCTTTTGCCGAGCGTCACAATTTGAACTTTCCTTACCTGTGGGACTCGACGCAAGATGTAACCCAAAGTTTTGGTGCTACGAAAACACCAATGGCCTTTTTAATAGATGCCAATGGTATAGTCCGCTACAAAGGCAAAATTGACAATCATCCCCAAGATGCATCAGCAGTGGGAGAAGAATATTTAAGAACTGCGATCGCCTCTCTATTTCTTGGTCAGGCAATAGATGTACCACAAACAGAACCAGTAGGTACTACATTGATTTGGCGTAACTAGACATAGATAGTCCCTGTAACTGCTATCTTAAATTGGAGGCAATTGCAACTTTTTTGATAAAGCGTAACTTCATGGGAACGAATTACCGACGGGTTTTACTCAAACTGAGCGGTGAAGCCTTAATGGGCAACATGGGCTATGGCATTGATCCAGAAGTGGTCAAAGGAATAGCTCAAGAGGTAGCAGAGGTGATAGCCACTGGCGTTCAAATGGCCATCGTTGTTGGCGGCGGCAATATTTTTCGTGGCGTGAAAGCAGCGTCGGCGGGGATGGACAGGGCAACCGCTGACTATATTGGGATGATTGCCACGGTAATGAACGCCATGACGTTGCAAGATTCGCTAGAACACATAGGGGTACAGACGCGGGTGCAAACTGCGATCGCCATGCAAGAATTAGCAGAACCATATATCCGTCGTCGTGCCATCCGTCATCTTGAAAAAGGGCGGGTGGTAATTTTTGGGGCTGGTTCTGGAAATCCCTTCTTTACCACTGATACTACTGCGGCACTCAGAGCAGCAGAAATTGATGCGGAAGTGATTTTTAAAGCCACCAAAGTAGACGGTGTATATGATGCTGATCCTGAGATTTATCCTAACGCCAAGCGTTACAATAGCCTTACCTACGCGCACGTTTTAGCCAAAGATTTGCGGGTGATGGATAGTACTGCGATCGCCTTGTGTAAAGAAAATAATATCCCAATTCTGGTATTTGACCTAACGGTGCGAGGTAACATCCACCGGGCAGTATTGGGAGAATCCATCGGTACCCTTGTGGGAGGTTCTTGTGATATTAGCTGACGCGAAAAGCAAAATGCAAAGTTCTGTTGAGTCAACTCAACGAGCTTTTAACACGATCCGCACTGGTCGCGCCAATGCGAGTCTATTAGATAAGGTATTAGTGGACTATTACGGTTCGCCTACACCCTTAAAATCACTGGCAAATATTAGCACGCCAGATGCATCGACAATTCTAATTCAGCCATACGAGCGCAACACCCTAAACATTATTGAGAAGGCGATTTCTCTTTCAGATGTGGGTTTAACCCCCAGCAACGATGGTTCTGTAATTCGGCTGAATATTCCGCCTTTGACAAGCGATCGCCGAAAAGAATTCGTCAAAATGGCTACTAAGTACGCTGAAGAGGGTCGTGTTGCTATTCGCAACATCCGCCGCGATGCCATAGACTCGATTCGCAAGCAGGAGAAAGCCTCTGAAATCTCCAAAGATGAATCAAAAGACCAACAAGACAACTTGCAAAAACTCACAAACGAGTATACAGCCAAAATAGACGCACTCTTGGCAGAAAAAGAAAAAGACATTACGACTGTTTAAAGTCTAAAGTCTGAAGCATAAAGGCTGAAGGATGATGGTAAAATTCTTCAGCCTTTATCATTTTTTAGGTATCTCACAAAAATTAAACAAGTAAGTAGACATAAATAATTAAAGTAGGGGCAATTAATGAATTGTGCCCCGACTCAAGAGAAAATCAACTAATTCAGGAGCCAAAATTCAGCCTTATGTATGACTGCATCATCGTCGGCGCTGGGCCAGCTGGTGGAACAGCTGCATATCATTTAGCCAAGCAGGGTCGCTCAGTATTAGTATTAGAAAAAGAATCCTTACCAAGATATAAGCCTTGTGGTGGTGGTGTATCTCCAGCGATCGCTCAATGGTTTGACTTTGATTTTAGCCCAGCAATTTCTGTAAAAGCTGACTCCTTTCGCTTTACCTGGAAATTAGGCGACCCAGTGGAAGCAAAAATCGCCACAGAAGAACCAGTCTGGATGGTGCGACGAGATATTTTTGACCATTTCCTAGTGCAGCAAGCACAGAAGCAAGGGGCTGAACTGCGAGATAATACTGAAGTAACGGGTATTGAATTTAAAGGTGAGTATTGGCAAGTTAACACAGCCAATGGGCCAATTACAGGTCGCTACTTAATCGCGGCTGATGGTGCTAAAGGGCTAATGGCAAAATGGCTAGGCTTCAAAGAACGTAAACGCCGTTTAGCAGCAGCTTTAGAAGCAGAGGTTTCCACCACTGTGAAAGACAAATCCACAATTCATATTGAGTTGGGGTTGGTGAAAAATGGCTACATTTGGAACTTCCCGAAAGCGGATGGTTATTCCATTGGTATCGGTACGTTTGGCGGTGGCGAACCCCAGGATTTTAAGAAGATTTTAGATGAATACGCGCGATCGTTTAATCTAGATATCAAAACCAGCAAGAAGTATGGTTATCCCCTTTGCTTGTGGGATGGAAAGCAAAAGTTGCATACCCAAAATGCTGTTTTGGCTGGCGAAGCTGCTTGTGTAGTTTATCCTATGACAGCAGAAGGCATTCGTCCTTCAATTTTTAGTGGCTTGATTGCAGCAGGAGCCATTAATGAGGCCCTTTCTGGTGACATCAACGCTTTAGAAAAATATAGTGAAGCTATTAATGAAGAATGGGGTACTGAGATGGCTTGGGCACAAAAATTAGCTGGAGCATTCTATCGGTTTCCTAGTATTGGCTACAAAGTTGGTGTTAAGCATCCCTCTGCTGCCAAAATCATGGGTCAGATTATGTGTGGAGAACTGCGCTATAGCGATGTTACCGATCGTGCCCTCAAGCGTTTAATTCCTGGCTTTGGAGGTTAGTCAATAGTTGTAGGTGGGTTCCTTAATGCTCTCAGCTTTTGACGAAACATGAATTCAACGAACCTATTTGCTGTCTTGAACTTTTAGTTATAGTCTATCCCTCTCCAAGTCGGAGCTACGGTGTACACACAAGTCAGATCCAGTTTTAGTTTTATCCCAAGCGTATTGGGATAAGCCAGAAAGCCCTCATGTAGAGACGCGATAAATCGCCTTCCTGAGAGAGAATGTACTCGTCAATTATTCCTTGACAGACTACATTGTGCATGAATTAACCAAGCCCCAGAAGACATTTAACACCAAATTAAAAATACTTAGAGAAAAGCCAAATATTTATTCCAGTTCCCAGTACACAAATAATTCCCGCCAAACCCGCTAGGGGTTTTTTATTCTTACCTGTTAACCAGTCAGAGGCTTTACCTGTGTAAGTAATTAATTCTGCTGTATCTAGGGTTGCGATCGCCCATACCCATCCTGCGTGTAGTCCCCAAGCTAAACCCAAATTGTTGTGATCGGCAAAACGTGCCAACACCAATACCATTCCCATCAGCCACAATCCTGGGAGTTGTGGTGCAGTTTCACGTTGCTCCCAAACTAGATGTAGCAAGGCAAAAATCAAGCTAGAAATTGCTGCTGCTACCCAAACTGGATAATCCTGTGCTAATTCAGTGAACAGAAAACCCCGAAAAACTAACTCTTCTATCCCACCGACTAACAATGCTATCAAGAAAATCGGTAGCAAGATGGGTAATAGTAACTTGAAATTCGTTTTTTCAAAAGAACACCAACCTAATCCGAATTGCCCACTAAATACCATCGTTAAGCTTACCACTCCCAAAGCGAAACCTAATGCTAAAGAACCAAAATTTGAAAGATTCCCAACAAAGCCGTAATCCGAAAAAGATTTATTGGTAAGCCAACTAACTCCCCACAGAATCAGGGGAGCTAATAGGTAAAGTGACAGCAATAACGGCATCTTTTGCTGTGGCTGCAAAGGTTTAGGGGGTTGCCAATTGAGCAATATTGCTGATACTGCTGCGACTGGCAACCAAAAAACTATCCAGCAGGCAAAAAATGCCATCACTATAACTAGTGCTGGTGCATTTTGCATAAATGCTAGTAAGGCGTTGACCGAAGTCTCAAAAAAAGTTATCAAAAAAAACACGATAGACTTCTTGCACTATAGATTTCTTGCTGATTTATCAAGAATCTACTAAATTTGGCAAATTATGCAAGGGGTCTAATCGTATTTTTTATCTGGAACAAAATTTTTTCAATAGAGTTACCAGTTTGCTGTTGAGGTAAGGACAAGTTATCATACCTGATACTTATCCCTACCATCAGCAAATTTACTCTTCGTCTTCCAAATCTTCGTCCGATTCGTCGGAGTCTATATCTGGTGAGGTCAGTTTTTTATCACTTTCACCAAGTTGAATCAAGTGAATATGCTTGTATCCCAACCTAATTTCAAACTCATCTCCAGACTTTAAGCCCATTGCTTTGGTATATGTGGCACCAATCACAATCTGACCATTTTGATGGACACTAACCCGGTATGTCGGTTCACGACCACGACCATCTTTAGGTGCTTCTGGACTTAGAGGAATTCCTCTAGCCGATAGCAAAGCGTCATAAAAATCTGTGAGATTGACACGAACCTGGTTATTCTTAGTAACAGTGTAATAGCCGCACTGTTTGGCTCTTTCTCGGCGTGGCAAAGTGGAAAGTTCTTTTACTTTCGCAAGTAGTGCTTTTCCAGTTAATGGCGCGGTTGCAGTTTCAGTCATTATGCTCAAATTTTCCTTACTCTCTCCAAGCTGATAAACGATGTAGTCTCATGCCAGCATTTGGCTTTTTAGCATGTGCATAGAGCTACTTAGGACTCTAGTGTTAGGGGTGAATCACTGCCGATAGGAGACAAAAGCACTTCATATTATGGTTGTCTACAACCAATTAGAGGTCATAGTTGCCATAGAAATTAATTTTGCTGATTTCACGGCACTTTTAACCATTATTCGCCATCAGAAATGAAATTATTTTCTCTTTTGGCGCTACTGTAGCGGTGTAACTTTCAGCCACCTTTACAAATGGGGTTGGCTCTACTCCAAATAAGTCGTAGACCCAATAAATCGCAGGTTTTTCACTTTCAGTGCTTGCCCTTCTCGCTAATGAGCTAATGAGTAGGTAGAGTTTTCTCTACTCATCCTCTCAAGCTTAGGACAGCATAGTATTTCAATAGAGTCCTACGGGCTTATGCCCTTTGTCCTGCCAGTAGAGACGCGAATTTTCTTGTCTCTACATTACGAATCAACAAAGCAGTAGTAGCCGCGCTGATACGGCTATTGATTCTGGTTTTGTGAGTTCGTAATTTTATATTAAATACTAGCATGGACTAATAATAGCAAAATAGTTGTTTAATTTTGAATTAAAGTTGCTGGTAAATTTTTATTTAAATTTCTGGACTTAAAGGTTGGAAAAAGCCGTGACGATTTTCCTAACCCTTTATTGCATTATAAAAATTTATCTAATTTAGATGAGCAGTTTTGACCAATTAGTTAAATCCAAGATTTTCTTGATTGAGAGGCTGCAAAAATCTCAAAGTCTCGCCTATCCGGGATTCTTCGATGCGCGAGACTTTTATTTGAAAGTAGTAAGGATTTTTCCTCGGTTTATTACTGTAAGCTCAAAAGCGGTCAGAGGATTTTCTACGTCTGTCTATGGGAAGAATAAATCTCTTAACATACGCTTAGCACTTAATTGCCACTACTATATATTGAAGATGTGCTTTTACACTTCTATATAATCAAAAAATTCTGTCAAGCGTTAGCGAAGGCGGAATTTTCCAGCTAGGATTGCTTGACTCAAGTTGATATGAAGACCTGTTGCTAACGGTAACTGCATTTACCTTGGATACGATCGCTAGACCAAAGATAAACCTGAGTCCCTTTCTAAGTAAAGCCCTTTCCTTTACATTCTCAAACGACTAAATTCAATGTCAAGCGACCATTACATTTTTGGCGTTTTATCTCAGAATTTGACACAAATCTTGCCTACAGTGCTGCTAAAAGTAAAATTTTAATGGTTATCCTTAAACTAGAATCAGTTTCCCTTTAATCGTCAGCCTATTAACACCAGGCTTTGAATTGAAGGCAAAAAAAGTATAGCTCACTTTTCGTAACTATCAGCCTTGACTCATGATTGTTAAGGCTGGTGAAGCAATTTTAGAATTTTGGTTAGTAGTCATGGAAGTTATTTTTAAGGTCATTCGACAGCAACAAAATTCCTCCCCTATTGTGCAAACCTATCTTGTAGAGGCAGAACCAGGTAATACAATCCTGGATTGCCTTAATCATATTAAGTGGGAGCAAGATGGAACGTTGGCATTTCGCAAAAATTGCCGTAATACCATTTGTGGTAGCTGTGCTATGCGAATTAATGGGCGTTCGGCTTTAGCTTGTAAGGAAAATGTTGGCAGTGAACTTGCTAGATTACAACAAATACCATCATCCCAAAGTAAAGTAAATGTCATTCCTGAAATCACGATCGCACCTCTCGGCAATATGCCCGTGATTAAAGATTTGGTTGTAGATATGAGCAGTTTCTGGAATAATTTAGAGGCAGTTGCTCCTTATGTGAGTACAGCAGCACGACAAGTACCAGAAAGAGAGTTTTTGCAAACACCACAAGAGCGATCGCGTCTCGATCAAACTGGTAACTGTATTATGTGCGGTGCTTGTTACTCCGAATGCAACGCCCGTGAAGTGAATCCAGATTTTGTTGGCCCCCATGCCCTTGCCAAGGCTTACCGCATGGTAGCGGATTCTCGCGATAGTGATACCGAAAATCGTTTAGAAATGTACAACGAAGGTACTAAAGGCGTATGGGGTTGTACCCGTTGTTTATACTGCGATTCAGTTTGTCCAATGGAAGTTGCACCATTAGAACAAATCACCAAAGTTAAACAAGAAATTCTTACGCACAAAGAAGCTAGCGATAGTCGCTCAATTCGTCACCGGAAAGTTTTGATAGATTTAGTTAAAGAAGGTGGTTGGATTGATGAACGTCAATTTGGTTTACAAGTAGTCGGTAACTACTTTAAAGATTTAAAAGGATTACTCAGTCTTGCACCCCTCGGTTTGCGGATGCTCCTGCGAGGTAAGTTTCCCTTGTCCTTTGAACCTTCAGAGGGGACAGAACAAGTGCGATCGCTCATTGAATCTGTGCAGAAAGAAGAGGGACTGGGGACTAGGGATTAGGGATTAAGGATTGGGTATTAGGGATTGGGTATTAGGGATTGGGTATTAAGGATTGGGTATTAGGGATTGTGATTAAAAGAATTCTTCCCCAGTCACCAGTCACCAGTCCCCATTCCCCATTCCCCATTTTTCAACGCGGTTCTTGAGGTATATTCAACGGTCGCCCATAACGGTCATATACTAAAACATCCCACTGCCCGTTGTTACTAGACTCAAAAGCAATCCTGCTACCATCAGCGCTAATTGTAGGGTTGCGGACTTCAGCTTGTAGGTTACTAGTTAAATTTCGTGATTGGCGTGTTTCCCGCTCGTAGAGAAAAATAGCCGATCGCCCCTGGCGGCTAGCCGCAAACACAATATAACGACCATCTTGTGAAACGCTAGGATGATTTGCGATCGCATCAAAGGAATTTAAACCTGACAAATCAACCAAATCACGAGTCACCGTATCAAACATATAAACGTCTTGGCTACCGCGTCGGTCAGTAATAAAAACAATGTATCTCCCAGAAATTTGGGGGTTTAATTCTGACGCTAAACTATTGAGACTCCGACCCCCCGGATCAAAGGGATAACTCAAAAGGCGAGGGTAGCCAAAACATCCAGTCAATAAACTTAAGCAGAAAAATACAGGTATAAAAAAAACACGTTTCATATATTGGGCATTGGGCGGGCATTAATTATTCTCCCTCATCTCCCTGCTCTCTGCCTTCTATGGAGGTGAACCTACGGTTGCACCGTTGGGAATATCTAACTCAATATTTGGCCCTCGGTCTAGGACTTCAATATCCCACTGACCACGACTGGCGCTTTCAAAGACAACATAACGTCCATCTGGGCTGATATTTGGTTTTCTGATCCAGCCGCGATAGGTTGGTGTAACGATTTGCGACTGTTGCGTAGCGCGATCATAAAGCGCCACTACTGGTCTACCTTGGTCACTAGTAAGATAAGCAATATAACGCCCGGTGTAGCTCAAGCTAGGACTTTCAGCAATTGTCTCTGCTCGGTTAATACCCGGTGTGCCAATAAACTGTTGCCTCTCCAAATCGAAAACCAATAGCTGTTGATTACCATTCCGATTAGATACAAAAGCTAAAAAGCGCCCATTTCCACTCAAAGCAGGTTGCTCCTCGGTGTAGCGACTGTTGAGGGAAGTAGGCCCTATGGGAATATTGTTAGAACCACAAGATGCAAGCAAACTTGTTAAACCAAAAACCAGGCTCCAATGAATTGGTCTTTGGAGCCAAAATGTAGGCGTAAATTTTTCCACCTCAACTGTTTTCCGTTGCCTTTAAACCTATTTCCACGCCAACTGTTTTAAACATCGTCATCAAAATCAGTCGAATTATCTGGCCCCTGATTTGGCTTTTCAATCGGGTTGTACGGTACATAATCAGTTGGGATCGCCTCATCATCTTCACGTGGTCTTCGAGAAGCTGAGTCAGTGGGTGGACGACGCCTTCTTGGTCTAGGAGCAACATCATCTTCCCGGCTTTCTGGACGTTGAGAACCGTTATTATTACGGCGAGAAGGTTTTCTGACTTCTCCACCCGAACTTTCCCAATCATCAACTTGCCTAGATGAACCCCAATTTTCATCTTCAGAGGTTTCAGAAGGGCGATTCACAGGACGGCCAGAAGTCCGCCGCCGTGTTCTGTCAGTTGGAGGCTGTCTTTCACTACTGCTGCTGCTGTTGCGGCGTTCTGAACGACGGGGGGGTTGCTCCTCGTAGTAGTTATCACGAGTGGAAATCTCATCCCTGCTACCCCGAATCCGCGCACGCACGGGGCGTTCTTCCTCGTCTTCATAAGGTAATGGATCTAAGTCTTCAATTTCAGCTTGATAGTTTCTGCGATTTTTGTACTCATAGTTTCTGCTTACCTCTCGCTCATCGTCCACAATGGGAGTGTTGCGCTTTGCTTGCTGGGTAGCTATACTCCGCAGGCGAATACTTTCAACTGCAAAAAACACAGTTGTGCCAACTAAAAGCAGTTGACCAAATTGCAGAATCGGGTCTAGCCGCCATCCTTGAAACACGAGAATAAAGCCGCAGAGCAAACCAACTGCCGCAAAAAAGATATCTTGATCCCGTGACAATTCTGGACGCACAGTGCGGAGAAAATACAGTGCTGCCCCAGCCACAGCCAGGAAAATTCCTAGAATACTGGCTGAATTTGCCCCAAAATTTACCTGAGCCAGAAAACTGGCTGAGTTCAGCCCAAAATTTATCATTGCTGTTTTCCCAATATCAAATCTATGTTAGCGAGTCACAATTAAAATCACTACTGTAATTAGGCACGATAAATATTGAAGCTTCAAAGCCTCTGGCAAAGAAGCTCTGAAGCTGTTCACCGAAAAATTAAAAAACCCTATGTCTGTTAGCTACAAATGCTTCTAGCGGCAAATACTGCTGCTTGTAGCGCAATTATAAATAGCTGACAGACAATCGGTTGTGAGAGTTAAATTAACTCTCATAAGCATTATGAACGCTGAATTTTATCTTTTTGGCTAATGAAAATTAGACCAACTGTAACGGGAATCACAACAATTGCAGTACCCCATAGCAGGCTCCAAAGAAAATTTGCTAAAGAAGGCGTCATACTTCTAAACCTTTTTTTACACACTTCATCCTAATTTTAATAGTGTATTACTTTCTTGAGAAGCCTCTAACTCGGAACTGCTAAACTTGGAAACTGCTGTAAGCGAGTTTACTTTTTTATTCCAGAAGAAAATCACAGCATTTGGTTAAAATGATGATGAGAGTGCTTTACAAAGCTTAAAGTTTTTGTGGCGTTCGCGAAGCGCGGCTTGCCGTTCGCCTAAGTTTTACTTTCTTTACAGATAGATAGTACCTTAAACCGATGACTGGTGTTGACCTGACTGCTTGGATTCTTGGCCCTGTGTTAGGGGTGATGACATTTTTATTTATATTTCGGATCATTCTCACTTGGTATCCGCAAGTGAATCTGAATCGTTTGCCCTTTAACTTAATAGCTTGGCCTACCGAGCCATTTTTAGTACCATTGCGAAAACTGGTACAACCTATAGGCGGAGTGGACATTACACCTATTATTTGGGTTGGTATCTTCAGCCTGCTAAGAGAAATATTACTAGGTCAGCAAGGATTGCTGACTATGATATCTCGTGCGAATTAGGGAATTGGGGATTGGGAATGGGGCATTTGGAATCGGAGAGAAGTAAAAATTACCTCTTTCCCCTCTGCTCCCCTCTCCCTGCCCTATTGCCAATCCCCAGTCCCTTACCCGTTCATCTCCTGGACAAAATTTGTATAGACATTACCCTGCAAAAATTGTGGAGTTTCCATGATTTTTTGATGAAACCCAATAGTGGTAGGCAGTCCAGTAATTGCACATTCCCGGAGTGCGCGTTTCATGCGGTTAATAGCAGTGGGTCGGTCTGGGGCCCAAACAATTAACTTGCCGATTAAGGAATCGTAGTAAGGCGGGATTTGGTAATCGGTGTAAACGTGAGAATCAATCCTAACACCAGGGCCTCCAGGGGGGAGATAGCCACTAATCCGTCCAGGAGAAGGGCGAAAGTCATGATCTGGGTCTTCAGCGTTGATTCGGCACTCAATTGAATGGCCCCGCAAAACTACTTGCTCTTGAGAAAGCTTGAGTCTTTCTCCTTGGGCAATCCGAATTTGTTCGGCAACCAAGTCTATTCCAGTAACCATCTCTGTTACAGGATGTTCTACTTGAATCCGGGTGTTCATTTCCATAAAGTAGAATTTACCGGATCTATCCAAGAGAAACTCAATAGTACCTGCCCCACTGTAATTAATGAATTGGGCAGCTTTGACAGCAGCTTGTCCCATTTTCTCACGCAGGTCTTGGTCGAGAGCCGGACTTGGTGCTTCTTCTAGTAACTTTTGGTTCCGGCGCTGAATTGAGCAATCCCGTTCGCCCAAGTGAATAACATTACCGTAGTTATCCGCCAAAATTTGAAATTCAATGTGGCGGGGACGTTCAATAAATTTTTCGATGTAAACGCCAGAATTCCCAAAAGCTGCTCCTGCTTCCCCTTGCGCTGCCAAGAAAAGTTTGACAAATTCATCTTCAGAACGGACTAGGCGCATACCTCGCCCACCGCCACCTGCTGTGGCTTTAATCATCACTGGATAGCCGATTTCCTTGGCAAATTTTAATCCTTCTTCCTCGGATTCTACTAACCCCTCACTACCTGGTACTGTCGGGACTCCAGCTTTTTGCATGGTTTCTTTGGCAGTGGATTTATCGCCCATCAGCTTGATAGCTTCTGGAGTTGGGCCGATAAAAGCAATATGATGGTCGGCACAGATTTCCGCAAACCGGGCATTTTCTGCCAAAAAGCCATAACCTGGGTGAATAGCAGTCGCATTGCGCGTCAATGCGGCAGCAATAATATTGGGAATATTCAAATAACTTTTACTGCTAGCAGGTTCGCCAATGCAAACTGCTTCATCAGCAAGTTGGACGTGGAGAGCATTCCGGTCAACGGTGGAGTGAACCGCGACTGTCGCAATTCCCATTTCTTCACAGGCGCGGAGAATGCGAAGGGCGATTTCTCCCCGATTGGCAATTAATATTTTGTCAAACTTCATTTTTTAGTTTCGATATCATTACCAGTAGATTCACATTTTCTCTGATCCAACTTGAAACGACGCTTCCGCATTATTTCAAATTATCACAGGAGATTCGCCACCCTGACTCTAAGCAAACTCGCATATTGCAGGCTTGCTGCCTCTACGGGTTTTACTACACTAACAACATTGCTGCTGTAAGTCTTGGCTAGCTTACCAAACTGGGTTTTTGCGATACGCCATCGCACCGTTTCTCCCACAGTCGCTCTACCCTTTTTAATATCACTTGTGCAGATGCCAAATTTCTGTCAGTCTGATACCGACCTTGAAGAAATTTATATTTTTGAGAAATATAACTTTAGATATCACCTTACTATAATTATTTTCTTATGCTATAGTCTATCTTTAGACAACCCGTGCGGATGTGGCGGAATTGGTATACGCGCACGCTTGAGGTGCGTGTGGGCTATGCCCTTGCGAGTTCGAGTCTCACCATCCGCATATTTTGTTGATTAGTCAAGGGTCAATAGTCAATGGTCAATAGACCTGAGACTGTTGACCCTTAAATCTTGGTATAGCTCTGGTTTTTTATGCTTTTATAGAGATACGTGAAGTTTTGTAAAAAGCATTGAGTATTACTTTTACGCCGACAAACAACTTAACACAGCCAGCAGCTTGGCATCGCCTCACTCCGATTTGGCAAGGAGGGGAGGAAGTAATTCAAAAAAGTTTACCTCACACTCAGCTAGCACCTGCTTGGCAGCTCATGCTTTTGGGTGACGGCTCTCCAACACGTCACCTAGAATTGCTTACAGGCGAGCCTGTAGAAGTAGATGTCATTGATATGTCATTGATTGGCATGGATTTGGATGCTGCACCTGATTTAATCCAAGCTGTTCCAGGGCCGCGACTACGGCGACAAGTGTGGCTGCGGACTGCTTCTGGTCAACGATTAGCTTATGCTACCTCGTGGTGGGAAGCCAGTCATGTAGATGAATATTTGCAAAATCGTTCATTACCAATTTGGGCAAGTTTAGCTCGTCTCCGCACAGAGTTATATCGGGATGTTCGAGGGATTTACTATGGTGACTCATCGGCGCTAGAGTCTGGTTTTGACGTAACTGGGCCTTTTTGGGGTCGCCACTACTTGTTTTGGCATCATGGACAGCCACTAACCTTAATTTATGAAGTTTTTTCGCCTTATTTAACTAAATATTTGGGAGCGATGCAATTGAATTCCCAAAATCGGTAAAAAGCCATGATGTGGTGCGATGGCGTAGGCGATGTCTACGACGGGCTGCGCCTACGCTATCGAGCAAAACCAAGTAGCCGAAATTGTACAGTTAAACATCAAATAACATTGAATTATTGTTGCAGCGATCGCCTCTGATAGTAGTGCTGTTAAATTAGTGAGTTTTCGGTAATGATTTGCCGTTGTTAGTCCTACTGATGTTCACAAGAAAGGCATGAGGAAAGGTTTAATGAATACTGTTGTGCTAAATCTAGAACCAATTGCTCATTTAAGCGATGAGCAATTTTATCAATTGTGTGTTGCCAATCGTGATTTAAGCCTGGAAATGAATGCAGCTGGAGAATTAATAATTATGCCACCAGTCGGAGGAGAAAGCGGGAATCAAGAAGCTGGACTGATCGCTGATTTAGAAATTTGGAATCGTCAAGCTAAATTAGGGAAAGTTTTTAGTTCTTCAACTATATTTATACTTCCAAATGGTGCAAAACGTTCTCCTGATGCTGCTTGGGTAAAATTGGAGCGGTGGGAAGCTTTAACACCAGAACAACGAAAAAAATTCCCGCCACTTGTACCTGACTTCGTGATTGAACTGCGTTCGGAGACAGACCGGCTGTCACAGATTCAAGAGAAAATGCAGGAATATATCAAAAATGGTCTGCGTTTGGGTTGGCTGATTAATCCTCAAGATCGTCAAGTTGAAATTTACCGACTTTTGAAAGCTGTAGAAGTTGTGCAAATGCCGGCGATTGTTTCTGGAGAGGATATATTACCTGGATTTGAGTTGCAATTATAGTTGTCCCAAAAAATATTGTAGTCATTATGTGGTGCGATGGCGTACCCGCCCATCGTAGGCGATGTCTACGACGGGCTGCGCCTACGCTACCGAGCAAAGCCAAATAGCTTAAATTCGCTTGCAGCTTTGTCCAGTTAGTTATATTCTTTAATTGCTTGGAATCACAGATTTACTTGCGGAAATCTTCCGAATGAGGCATTAATCTTAGCGAAACGTCCTACGAAATTCAACAAAGCGTGTTAAAAATGGTAACTGAATCAAAAACACAGCTTTTGAAAGACTAGGGAAGATTGATTACGGAAGTATCATCAACATTTAGGGTGGAAAATTTAATCTAATTAGCTGTCCTAAAGAATGGTTAAACCAGTTGGTGTACTTAACTAATCAAGCAAGTAATAAGTTTGCAAGTATAAGGTATAGGTTTCGATGGCACCGCCTCTTGTGTCTGTTCCAATGAAGAAAAATAAGAAACCCTCTCTGGTGCTGACGCTCTCGGCTGCTGGGCTATTAATTGGTGCAGGGAGTGTCGCATACTGGTTGTTAAGCCAGAGACAAATATCTTCCAGTGATTTGCTCGTAGGTGCAAATATTATTCCTGGTGATGCACTGTTTGCGGTTTCTCTGACCACAGATCCCCAGCAGTGGAAGAAATTGCGGGAGTTTGGGACAAAAGAAACCCAAGCAGAACTGGACAGAAATTTAGTAGAATTGCGCGATCGCTTTCTCACTAATAATGGTTACGACTTCCAGAAAGATATCGCCCCTTGGGTAGGCAATGACATTACAATCGCAATTCTTGCCCCAGCAACAGCAAGCAAAGCTGTACCCAAACCAGTTACCACTAATGAAGATGCTGCTAGCGATCAGCAGTCGATGGTAATGGTATTACCAGTAAAAAACCCAGAAATCGCCAAAAATATTTGGGCACAACCCAAAACCCTTAAACAAGGCAAATGGATTGACCGTATTTATCAAGGGATCGCCATCAAACAAAGTGAAGGGCAAACAGGGGAAAACTTATCAGCAGCATTAATAGATGGGCGTTTTTTAGTCATAACTGATAGTCCCAAAGCCACAGAACGAGCGATCGATGCCTACAAAAATCAAACATCCCTAGCGACAACAGGGGGCTTTGCTGAGAATTTTCCGAAAATTACCAATTATCAACGCTTTGGCCAGTTTTACATCAATGTGCCAACAGCAGCTAAAATAGCCGCAGCTTCTCCAAACCGGCCTTTACCCGCTCAAGTTTTAGCTCAACTGCAAAATAACCAAGGTTTAGCAGGGACAATGACTTTAGAGGCAGAAGGAATCCGCTTCAAGGGCGTTTCTTGGCTAAATCCTAATAGTCAACGTGTGCTGGCGGTGGAAAATAAAGCTGGGAAAATGCAAAGTCGCGTACCAGCAGAAACCTTAATGATGCTTTCGGGAGGAAACTTACAGAGGTTGTGGGGAGATTACGTTTTAACATCTCAAGGAAATCCCCTCTCACCGATCGCACCAGAACAACTCAAAGGTGGGATAAAATCTCTTACCACTCTAGATTTAGATAAGGATTTGCTCAGTTGGATGAAAGGCGAGTTTTCCTTATCAGTGATTCCTAATACTCCCAAAGAAGGTTCACCAAATGATTTTCGTGCGGGTTTGGTGTTCATGGTACAGGCCAGCAATGCCTACGGCGGGCGAAGCCTCCGCAATTCAGCCGAAGCATCCATAAAACAATTGGATGATGTGATGAGAAATCAATACCAATTCCAAGTGCAACCTGCAAAAGTTGCAGGGCAACCTGTTGTCAACTGGGTTTCACCTTATGGTACTTTAACTGCCACCCACGGTTGGTTAGATGGAGATGTCGCCTTTTTAGTAGTGGGCGCTCCCATCACTGATAAAATTGTTCCCAAGCCCAACAACACACTAGCTAGCACGATCCCATTCCAACAAACAGTTCCTACAGAACCAAATCCAACAAATGGTCAATTTTTTCTGGATGTAGAACGAACTGTGAACAATTTCCCTTTGCCAACTCTAATTCCCAATCAACAAACTTTGCTAGCTGCAACACGCTCAATTGGGATGACATCTGCTGTCAGCGACAGTCGTAGTAACCTCTACGACATTTTTATAGCACTCAAAAAAGTTAGTAATACGACTCCCTTGCCTAGTCCAGAAAGCAATAAGAACAACTCTACTAGATAGGAGATTGAAAAATAGGGAGTGGAGAGACAAGGAGAATAACCGATGCCCAATGCCCTATTTCCAATTTCTCCTGTTTCATAACCCTGTAAGCATATAGGATCAGAACAGTCAGAATCCATATTTTAAATTATCCACGGAGAGAACACTTTATGAATCTGGTTGTACTCCAGAACTGGCTGGACAATGCCTCCTTTGCCATATTATTCCTAACAATGCTGGTGTATTGGGGAGGAGCGGCTTTTCCGAATCTGCCTTATCTAGCCGCTTTGGGGACAGCTGGGATGGCGATCGCTAATTTGTGTATGGCGACTCTACTAGGGGCAAGATGGATAGAAGCTGGTTACTTTCCCCTAAGTAATCTCTATGAATCCCTGTTTTTCTTAACTTGGGGTATTACCACTGTCCATCTAATTGCTGAAAGTAGTAGCCGTAGCCGCTTAGTAGGAGTTGTGACATCTCCGGTGGCAATGTTGATTGCTGCTTTTGCGACGATGACATTACCATCCCAGATGCAAGCGTCAGAACCCCTAGTACCTGCCTTAAAGTCAAATTGGTTGATGATGCATGTCAGCGTCATGATGTTGAGTTATTCTGCTTTGATGGTGGGTGCGTTATTAGCGATCGCTTTTCTGATTGTCACTCGCGGTCAAAACATCCAGCTACAAGGCAGTTCTGTCGGTACTGGTGGTTATCGCAGCAATGGCTACCGCTTGCACAAAGCAGCTGAACTAATTTCTCAACCACCAGCCCCTTCTGCTGAAAATAACGGCTTTGCTCGTTTTGAAAGTAGTAGCAACGGCAACGGTAACGCTAACACCGCCGTTTTGAATTTAGTAACTACTTCTGAACCTCAAACAGTAGCATCAGCCGAACCTCTTTCACCTCAGCGCCTTAGCCTTGCCGAAACCCTCGACAACATCAGCTATCGAATTATCGGGCTCGGATTTCCCTTATTGACAATTGGCATTATTGCCGGTGGCGTTTGGGCTAACGAAGCTTGGGGTTCTTACTGGAGTTGGGACCCTAAAGAAACTTGGGCATTAATCACCTGGTTGGTGTTCGCCGCCTATCTTCACGCCCGAATCACTCGCGGTTGGCAAGGTCGTCGTCCCGCAATTTTAGCCGCCACTGGCTTTGTTGTTGTTTGGATTTGCTATCTCGGTGTGAATCTTTTGGGTAAAGGTTTGCATTCTTACGGCTGGTTTTTTTAATAACCTCACCCCTAACCCTCTCCAGCAATGGAGAGGGAGAAAGGAGCAGATTTAAATTTACTATTATCTCTTGGGAATTATTTCGGATGAACTGTTATATCACTGGAAAATATAGATTTAGTGATAGGACATTTTTATGGAAGATGGATTTGAGAGACTTAATCACGATGAAGTTGTGTCTATAGAACCAGACACCTTTAATAAATTAGATATTGCTAAAACTTTTAAAGTCCGTGATTTGATTACCGCAATTAAGGAATATATTGGAGCGGAAGAAACAGACGAAGTAAATTTGTATACCCAAGGATTAAATTGTGAAGTTTTGCAATTTAGTACTCAAGGATGGAAAAAAGGAAAAGTTAGACTTGCTTTAGAATTTTGTCCTGATGAATCAGAATCACCACTTGATGAAATTTTTCAAAAGCTCAAACAAGTAGAAAAATAAAATTATTTGTAATTGATAATTTAATTATCAATTACAAACAGTTATAAGTCCTTTTTTAGCAGATGAACAATATGGTTCAGACTCCAGTGAAAAAACTAACTATTGCTTGAAAACCAATACTAAGTCCAAAAATTTACGCGCAATGACCGAATTATCTCTACTACTTTCCCCGAACTAGAACTAGCTCTTAAAGAAGTTGTAGCTGCCAGCCAAATTCCAAAACTATGAGGATTTATAATTAATTTGTCTCTCCTGGGAAATATAGATTTAGTTACAGGAGCAAGATTTATGAATGATGAATGGGAAACTCTAAATCCTGAAAAAGATGTTGTGCATTTTCACCAAGAAGCGTTTGAAAATTTACCCCGCACTCAAATAGTCTTTCAGCTTTTAAAGGAAGTAAAAAAATTTTGGGCAAAACACTGTACTTCATCAGGTTCAAGAGTATTTGACGAAGGATTTGAATGTTATGTTTTAATACCTGGTAAACAATGGCGGACAGGTAAAATTAGAGTCCGCCTAGAATTTTGCCCTGATGAAACTGAACTTGAAGAAAAACAAGAAAATAATCGCTCAGATATCAATCCAGAAAGTTCTCCGCTCGACGACCTTCGCCAGCAACTTAAGGGAGGTGAAAATTAATACCCAAATCGTAATTGTCGATGCACGTAATATAAGAGACAATTATCTATGTCCGTCGGCGCTAAAAAATCCAAAATGGTATGGACTTCTCTACACGCAAAAATACATCGCACCATCCGATCGCGCCAATTATTTGAGCGCAACCAGCGACTATTAATCGCTGTCTCCGGCGGACAAGATTCTTTGTGTTTAATAAAATTACTTTTAGATTTACAATCCAAATGGGGATGGGCTTTAGGTATTGCTCACTGCGATCATCGTTGGCGTTCTGACTCCCAATCTAATGCTCATCATGTTGAAAACCTAGCTGAAACTTGGGGTACATCCTTTTATTTAGAAACAGCGAACGAACCTATAAATAGTGAGGCTACTGCACGTGATTGGCGCTATCAAGCTTTAAGTGCGATCGCTCAGGCGAACAATTATCAGTATATAGTTACAGGACACACCGCCAGCGATCGCGCCGAAACTCTCCTCTACAACTTAATTCGGGGTACTGGTGCTGATGGTTTACAAGCCCTGACTTGGCAACGCCCTCTGACTACAGGCATTATGCTAGTGCGCCCACTTTTAGAAATCACTCGAATACAAACAGAGCAATTTTGTCAAGAGTTTAAATTGCCAATTTGGGAAGATTCCACCAATCAAGATTTGCAATATGCCCGCAACCGCATTCGCCAAGAATTATTACCATATTTACGAGAGAATTTCAATCCCCAAGTAGAATCAGCCTTAGCTCAAACAGCAGAACTTCTCCAAGCAGAAGTAGAATATCTCGAAAAAGCTGCCCAGCAGTTGCGGGAAAAGGCTTTGGATATGGGGGATGACGAAGATTCCCTTATTCCTCTTCTTCCCTTACGGTTAAATCGTCGGGTCTTGCAGAAAGCACCATTGGCACTGCAACGTCGCGTGATGCGTCAGGTGTTGCAGCAAATACTTACTGATGCAGTGAGTTTTGAACACATTGAGAAATTAACGGCTTTAATTACAGCGCCAAACCGTTCGCAAACCGATCCATTTCCTGGTGGTGCGATCGCTCAAGTAGAAGGTGACTGGATTTATTTAAAATAGTTAGGAGTTAAAAGTTATGAGTTAAAAATCTTTAATTCATCACTCCTAACTCCTAACTTATTAAGACGCTAATAATTCTGGCTGAGGCATTAAACCTTGGAGAGTGTGGCGCAACTGGGCGATGGCTTGGACTTGATGATCGCCAGTTTCCTGGAATTTATCCAAAGATTCTGCAATTCCTTGCAGCTTTTGCCGTAAGCCATCAAGAGAATCCTGAATTGGTTGTAGTGCTTCCTGATAAAGATTTACTCGACCACAACATTCAGCAGTTGTTCTTCGCAGGGAAAGCAAATTTTCTTCGAGCGCTTTCAGTTCTTGGCGCTTTTCATCCAAATCGTGGGTTTGATTGTCAATCATTCCCTGATTTAGCTCAACACCAGAACGGATTTGATCAATTTCACGTTCTAGCTTTTGGATTTCCTGCGAATATTGTTGTCGCTGGGTTTCTATTTGTAATAGAACTGGTTCTAAATTAACTTTATTACCCTCATCTTCCTCAACAACAGTATGTCCTTGTCGCCGTAGCAATACAGCTTGGTGTTGCTTGAGAAACTTCTGATGCTGTAACATATTGCGGCGTTGTCCCACCAAACTGGAGTTTAGCATCTGATAAAGGTCTTTTTCATCTGTTAATTCCAGTTCTAAATTGATGTGATCTTGGTCAGATGCTTGGCTTAATTTATTTTGCAGTTCTTCTATAGCTTCTTGTTTATATTCCAGTTCTTGTTCTTGATCGTGAACAAAGGTAGCATCTATTTCTAGCTTATGCTGCAAGTCTTGGACTATCTTTTGTAGTTCTTCTAAAGGCATTTTATCCAAAGCTTCCACATTAGCTTGCTGGCCGAGAACTACATCACTAGAGGTTGCAGCTAAAGAGTGAATTTGTTGATATAACTCTTCAGCATTTCGTAACTGCTCTTTGATTATCCGGGCATACTCTTGCTTGCTAGTCAGGTCAGCTGTATTTATTTGCAACTGGGCTGTTTGCTGAACTAGAGTATTTTGTGCTTCTTGCAATGCATTTTGGCGATCGCTAAATGTTTGTGACAACCGCTCCACTTCTTCTTGCTGCTGTGTGATCGCAGTTTTTTGTTCTTCTAGTTTTTGCCAGTGCGGGGTAAGAGTTGCTTGCTGCTTTTCTACCAATTCAAAAGCTTTATGCAGGTGTTCTCTGACTGTTTCTGTGGGAGCTACGCGATTAGATAAGCGATCAAGTAACTCACTCATTACTCGACTTTGCTCTTCATCCAAAACCGTCCCTTGTTTAAAATCTGCTTGACGTTCCTCTAGACGGCGCTGCTCACCCCGCAAATGTTCCCAAGCGCCTTCCAATTCTAGGCGGTTGCGTTCAACTTCTGTTTTTAACTGTTCAATTTCCTGGCGGGATGTGTCAACTTCTTGTTTTTGCTGCTCTAGTTGTTGCAACTCCTCTTCCATGTTTTGCAACTGTTCTGAGCGTACTTCCATATCCATTTCACGGCGATTCAACTCTTGCGCCTGAAACGTTAACGACTGTTTCCACTGATCGATTTCATCTTCCTTGAGCTTAAATTTCTCCAATTGGCGGGAAAAATTCTGCAAAATATTGACTAGTGGCCGCCCTGCTTCTTGAATTCGCTGCACTTGACGATTTGGATTCAGTTCAACCAGTACCAAAGCGCCATCATTTAATTTGCTTGCGTCCTCAGCAGCAATCACTTCTTCCGACACAGTACTCCAATTCTGGTCAGTTCGCTGACAAGCTAGCAGTTTCAATTCAGTTTTGCCGCTGCCACTGAGTAAACCACCTTTCTGTTTTTGTACTTCTGCTAAATACAGCACACCGTTAGTCCTTTATTGATGCACTTAAAGTTCGTGTTTTGAGATATACCTTAAATAATTCTGTTAACTTGTCTCCCTGAAACCATGTTTAGGAAAACAAGACAGACAAAACTATAGACGCAATATATTACGCCTTGATATTTATAAAAGCGATTTGGTCACGCCTTTATATTTTGTACTGATGACAGTGATGATGACTTCCGTGTTTACACTAGCTTTGTCAAAGTGTATTACGAAAGATTAAGCTTTATAGTTGAATCTATTCCCTAATGCCAACAAGGAGAAGGGTAAAAATCTTGCCAATACTCCATAATCAATACTTAAACTACCTGCTCTAAAAATGGAAAAATTGCAGGACACAATTCAAAAATAATATTTAACGGTATTACAAGGAGTACTTTTTAGGTAAATGCAGGGAAATTTAAGTGAAATTGATATTTGCAGTATCCTGCAATTAATTGCGTTGGGACAGCGAACTGGGCAACTATGGGTAGAAGCTCATAGCTCTCACCATAACAACAAGCTGAGTGGAGAGGGAGCAAACATTTATCGCCCAAAACAACAGTCTTGGTTCGTATTTTTCCTCAATGGTCAAATTATCTATTGCCGAGAAGGTGAGAGTAATTTATCCAGAATTAATGATTATTTACGTCATTATCGAGTCGAGATCCGACTCACCGACAAACAGATAGCCTCTCTACCATCAACCGACTCACCAGAGTATGCCTATCTGTGGGCACTTTTGGAGCGGAATATTATCAACCCCAAGATAGCTGGTAGTATCATTCACGGCTTGGTGCATGAAACTCTCTTTGATCTGCTGAGTTTACACCAAGGGAACTTCATTTTCCATCAGGGTGCGGCACTTGCCCCACAATTAAACACTTTCGAGATTGCTCCATTTGTTACAAAAATTATGAAGCAGGTGCAAGAGTGGAAGGAACTCTATCCGCACATTCAGTCTCCCGAACAATTGCCAGTGCTATCTGACAAAGTTCAGCTACAATCATCGCTACCAGAAGCAACTGTAGAGAAATTACAACATTGGGCTGATGGTAAAACATCCTTGCGTCAACTGGCTCGCTATCTCAACCGAGATATTTTGACAGTTGCTAAGGCAATATATCCTTATGTACAACAGAGTTGGCTACAACTAGTATATTCAGTCACAACTAAACCAGATACCCACAATGACAACTGGGAATTGAAGGGAAAACACAGAGGGCGGATAGTATGTATTGACGATGCGATCGCCATCGGTGAGACTATAAATTCGATCTTACAACCACAAGGCTATGAAGCGATCGCTCTCACCAATCCCTTAGAAGCACTGAGTCTGGTTTTTCAACTCAAACCCGATTTAATTTTGTGCGATATAGCCATGTTGGAATTGGAAGGGTACGAAGTTTGCGCCATGTTGCGACATTCCACAGCATTTCGGCTCACACCGATTATCATGCTTACTGGTAAAGATGGATTTATTGATCGAGTCAAAGCTAGTATGGTCGGGGCAACAGATTATTTAACAAAACCATTTACCGACACTGAATTACTCATGATTGTAGAGAAATATCTCAAAATAGAATTCTATGAAAATGGGGATTAGGGAATAGGGAGTAAGGGCTGGGGGAAAACATAACTTGTTGATCTACTAAAAGATCAGTTAAAAGATGTTATCACAGAGTCAGCCAACTCAGTGAAACCTCAATATCCAGGAAAATAGTGAGAACATACAATTAATTTATACAGTTAATAATTGCGGAGGAATCAGGGAATGTTCCAAATAGGAACGTCTACATCAGGAGGTAAATAGACATTTATGAGTACAGTTCTGATTGTGGAAGACAGTATCGCGCAAAGGGAGATGATTACAGACCTCCTAAAAGCAACTGGCCTAACAGTTACCCATGCCAGCGATGGATTAGAAGCATTGGAGGCAATCCAAATAGCACCTCCCGATTTAGTGGTGTTAGATATTGTCATGCCCCGAATGAACGGCTACGAAGTTTGTCGGCGGTTAAAATCCGATCCCAAAACCCAAAATGTCCCGGTGGTGATGTGTTCTTCCAAAGGCGAAGAATTTGATCGCTACTGGGGCATGAAGCAGGGTGCAGATGCCTACATAGCCAAGCCGTTTCAACCAACCGAGTTGGTAGGAACAGTCAAACAACTGCTGCGAGGATAAGGATAAAAGCAATATGGTCAGCAAACCGGACTTTTTAAGTGGTAGCGGTCAAGACCACTTCCGACCAGAATTACAAGTGGAAAGTCCTGAAGGTGAGTTACATTTGAGATTTTACATTCCCTCGCATCAGGAGTTTGCATTACAAGCTACTGGCATCCGGGAGGTAATTGAACTAAGTCCTGATAGAATCACCCCGATTCCTAATGCTTCTCCTTTACTTTTGGGTACTCTAAATTTACGAGGTCGAGTTATTTGGGTGGCTGATTTGGGTCAATTTCTGGGGGAAGCAAGTGCATTAAACACGGATAGAGCAGAAATTTCAGTGATTGCCATCGAGGAGCAAGACACAATAGTGGGTTTAGCAGTAGAGGAAATAGGTGGTATGGACTGGTTGGATGTCCAGAATCTTATGCCACCAACTGGTGTTCCAGATACTATGGTTCCCTTTTTACGTGGAGAGTGGTTACTAAGTGCTAAAAATAATCAGTGTCTACGACTGCTCGATCAAATGGCAATTGTACGGAGTGCTAGGTGGGCAGGATGAAATTGGAGGAGGAAATGGCAGCAAGTATTGATAATTACGAACCAACATATCAACAGGCGATGACCGCCTATGTTCAAAGGAATTATGAGGTTGCGGCCACTTTAGTTGACCAAGTGGTGCAAAATCTACCAAATGACCCCAACACTCATTTGTTAAGGGGTCACATCTACTATGTTTTGCAACAGTACGATGTTGCAAAAGAAGAATATCAACAGGTATTAAGCTTGACTAACGAACAAGAAATTATTGGTTTTGCCAATAATGGAATTGAGAATATCAATCAATATTTACAGTCATTCGGTGGACAGATTGATACATCAGGAAGTCAAGAGCAGATAAATTCCTCAGAGATGTCCGATCCACTGGCATATAGCGAACCAGAATTAGAAGATTTGGGCGCTAGTGAGGAGTTTGACAGTAATAACCTTGATTTGAACTTTTTTGGAGAGCATCAAGAAACTGTGGATGGGGTTACAGAACTATCTTCAAATAGTCCATTTGACATCCCCACGGAAGATAGTATTGGAATGGGAAAAATATCAGATTCTTCTATAACTTTTGGTGACGACCCTTTTGCTTTGGATGAAGAATCAGAGGAACAAAATTTATATAGCAGTAGTTATGAGGAAAAAACAGAATTAGATTTGCCTGCTTTTTGGCAGGAAGATATTTCAGAAGAGAGGCAAGAAGAATCATTAGTAAATAGTCAGTTTTCAGAGAAAGAGATAAATCTCGATGGTGGAAATTCAGCTATTGAAAATAATAGCTATTCATCTTTTAATTCACAAACTAGTACTAGCGAAAATAATTTCTCTGATTTGTTGAGTGAGCCAAAGTCTTCAGAGCCTCGGATTGGGAATTTAGAATATAATAAATCTAATTTTGGAGACGAGACTTTACTTATTGTTGTTGAAGAAGAACCTATAAATAGTTCAACAGCTACAAATAACAATAGTAGATATGATTTGCCTGAAACCGAAGCACATGATTGGTTGAAGTCACAAGATTTAGAAACAGAGCAAGAGTTTCAACCAGAATCATCTGATAATTATTCATCTTTTAAGAGCGATATTCCTCTGAAAGAAAAGCAGATTAAATCAAGTGAAATCATCAGCAAAAATAGCTTTGATGATGAAAATTTTGATATGGAAGCATTTGAGTCTGCCTTTGGCTCAGATGGTTTAAGTTCTTATGAAGACTCAAACAATATACTGAATGGAGAAAATTCTAAGAGCAATATTGACTTTTTAGATGACTTTGAAGAATTTGACGATTTAGGAAACATTCCAGGGTTTGACCTGATCGAAGAAGATTCTAACTTCGGTGATGCAGCAATGTATTCTGCTCCAGCAGAAACTAGTGGCAGCATACGCTCTCAAAGCACGGATACTTCTGGAAGCAATGCAGCCGATCGCGAAGAGGAACTATTTTCGATGACTGGTTCCCATGAAGGAGTTCCAGTCTTTAGCCAAACAGATGTCTCGAAACTAGAACCCAACGTTAGTGTCGAGCAAGGCTGGTTAGCACCATTAGAAAATGCTTCTATAGAACGGAAACAATGGTTGATTGCTGGAAGTGTGGGCATTGTCTCAGCGCTAGTTGTAGCCACAGTTAGCTTTGTCGCCACCACATTTTCGCCAGCCCAACAACGTGAATCAGTACGAAACACAGGTTGGGCAATGTCCCTAGCAGCCGGGATTGCCGGTTTTACCACCGCAGGCTTTATGGGAAATCTTGCACTCAAACAAATTCGGCGCACAACCAATGATCTGCAAGCTCAGTTTGAAGCTGTACGCCAAGGAAATTTGAATGCTCAAGCCACAGTGTTTTCTGAAGATGAATTGGGGCATTTATCCACTGGCTTTAATGAAATGGCACGGGTAATTTTCACAACGACAAGTGAAGCCCAACGGAAAGCCGATGAACAAGAGGAAGCCAAGGAAAACCTGCAACGTCAGGTGATTCGCCTTTTGGATGATGTGGAAGGAGCTGCTAGAGGCGATTTAACAGTCCAAGCTGAAGTGACAGCCGACGTACTAGGAGCCGTAGCCGATGCTTTTAACCTGACAATTCAAAATCTGCGAGATATTGTGCAACAGGTAAAAGTGGCAGCGAAGGATGTAACAAAAGGTGCAACCAACTCTGAAACCTTTGCTAGAGCCTTATCTAGTGATGCTTTGCGTCAAGCAGAAGAGTTAGCAGTAACGCTGAATTCTGTACAGGTAATGACCGACTCGATTCAGCGAGTGGCAGAGGCGGCGCGGGAAGCTGAAACCGTTGCTCGTGATGCTAGTACGATCGCTCTCCAAGGTGGTGAAGCGGTAGAAAATACCGTCGCAGGTATTTTAGAAATTCGAGAAACCGTTGCCGAAACCACTCGCAAAGTGAAGCGGTTGGCGGAATCTTCTCAAGAAATTTCTAAAATTGTGGCGTTGATTTCGCAGATTGCTTCCAGAACCAACTTGTTAGCACTCAATGCTAGTATTGAGGCGGCAAGAGCGGGAGAAGCTGGACGCGGTTTTGCGATCGTAGCAGACGAAGTGCGCCAGTTAGCAGATAAATCTGCCAAATCCCTCAAGGAAATTGAACAAATTGTGATGCAAATCCAAAGCGAAACAGGTTCTGTAATGACCGCGATGGAAGAGGGCACACAACAAGTAATTAAAGGGACAAAATTGGCAGAAGAAGCCAAGCGATCGCTCGAAAATATTATTCAAGTGGCGAATCGCATTGATATTCTTGTGCGATCTATTACTAGCGACACTGTGGAACAGACTGAAACCTCCCGCGCTGTCGCTCATGTAATGCAATCAGTAGAACTAACTGCACAAGAAACTTCCCAGGAAGCACAGCGAGTTTCAGGTGCCCTACAACACTTAGTAGGTGTATCCCGTGACTTGATCGCTTCCGTTGAACGTTTCCGAGTGGAAACGATGGAAACCAGATAAAAAAGTTAGGAGTTAGGAGTGAGGAGTTAGAACTAAAAATCACAACTCACTACTTGAAATAAAGTTAGGAGTTAGGAGTAAAAAGTTAGCAATAAAAATTACAACTCATAACTCATAATTCATAACTCACAACTCATAACTCATAACTCACAACTAACAACTAACAACTCATAACTCATAACTTTTGCTATGCTGCCGGAACAACAACAGCGGATTTTGGGTTACTTTATCGAAGAAGCCAGGGATCACCTGAATACCATTGAGCAGGGGTTACTGAATCTAGAAGGTACCCTGAACGACCCGGAAATGATCAGTGAAGTCTTCCGGGCGGCTCACTCCATCAAAGGAGGAGCGGCGATGCTTGGATTGACTAGCATCCAGCATACCTCCCACCGTCTGGAAGATTGTTTTAAAGTTCTTAAAGATAATCCGGTTCAGATTGACCAAAAGTTAGAGTCTTTATTTCTTGGTGTATCTGATACCCTGAAATCGCTGTTAGAGCATTTGAGCGGGCCTTACGGTCTTTCTGAAGATGCAGCGAATACTTTGATGTCAGAAACAGAGCCAGTCTTTCAATGGCTATATGAACATCTAGAACTACTTGTACAACAAGGAAAAAGTGGGGTATCTAGCAATCCTGACGCAACAGAACTACACACAACCTCTGTAGAGAATGTCTCCACACTTACAGAACTTTTCCTGCGGCGAGATATTCCTAGCTTGGTAGAAGACACCCATCAGGAATCTCCAGAAATATCTGTCTCAGTAGCACCTCAGCAGGTGCGAGACGCTCGCGGACTCGCTAACGCTGCGCTATCGCCAGTCACCGCCAAAGAACATAATAATTGGGGCGAGTTTCAAGCCCAAGTGCTGCAAACACTGCGAGAAATGTTGCAACTGTTTAAGCAAACTACAACACCCTCAACTCGGCAAAACCTTCAACAATGCTGTTATCAGTTAGTCAAACTTGGTGAGACTTGGAATTTGTCCAAGTGGTGTGGTTTGTGTCAAGCAGCAGCCAGTGCGATCGGCAATCCTGAAAATAGTTATCTGACTTTAGCTAAAATTGTCATTACCGAAATCAAGCAAGCTCAAGAATTAGTCCTGCAAGGTAGAGAAGCCGAAATTGCAATTAGTCAGCAACTAGAAGCACTTTTGAGCTTGGCAGAAATTGATCTGTTAGAAGTTACTCCTGATTTGTTTGATGAACAGTCTGCGGTTTTGACAGAATCATCAACTACGTCAGAGGCAATTTTTGAGGGTAACACCGAGCAGTTAGACCTAGCCCAAACAACCGAGGAACTTGATCTAGATAAGGATACTAGCGATAGTACAGCATTAGTGAGTGGCTACGCCAACGTCAAGGGCGATCGCCCCTATGTTCAACAAGGGACACCACTCAACGCTGCAACTCACAATAGTTTTTCTTTCACCACACATGACGAAGCACATCCAATCAGTAACAATCTTGACCCCAATGGGCCAGAGGTAGGAATAGCTGAGTTAAATACTCTTGCCGATTTATTTGCAGGTGAGACTCCCGAACTAGATGAAAGTTGGCATCAAGAAGAAACTTTAGATATTGTTGCCAGCGATGATTTTGGAATTGATTTCAGCAGCACTGACGCTGAGGATGCTCATAGCGATTTATCTGATTTACTCTCCTTGGATCAAGTAGCAACTAAAGCCACGACGGAAGATTTATCCCTGTTATTTGGCGACAATTTCCTAGAAAAAGAGAATTCAGAACCGCAATATCAACAAACATCTACTACGATTCCAGAGTTAAGTTCTATTAACGTACTTGATATAAATTTAGACTCTTCTTCCGAAGATTTACAAGAATTTATTGATATTCCAAGTGAGACAAACCAGCTTGCTGGTGTCAACAAAAATGATGATGTAGTTGAAGATTTGTTGACACTAGGACTAGATGATATAGAAATATTGCCTACAGACGAAGTGACTCAACCAGAAACTGAAGCATTCGCCAGTGTGGAACTATCGACCAATCAACCAAATAGTTTTGATAACTTATTCTCAGAAAATAGAAATGCAAATTGGGTAGAAGAAATTACCCCTAGTGACTATATAGAATTCCCCCAAGAAACAGGCTTCTCTTCAGACAATCTGTTTGCTGAAATGGAAGAAGAGACATTACTGCCTACAAGTGAATCAGAAATCGTTGATTTATTTGATATATCTACAGTGACAACACCTGAATTCTCTCAATCAGAAAATGATCTGAGTAGCTTCTGGAATCAGGAAATTACAGAGGAACAGGACGATTTCAATTCCTTAATTGAGCAGAATGTAGAAAGAGCGTTAGAGGAAAGTTTGTTTGCTACGACTGATGATATTTTTAGCGACAGTCAGCAGCCTATACCTTCTGATAGAGCTAGTTTTGGCTTGGAAGAATTGGATATCAATTTCCAGCACGAAGAGCAGCTAGATTTGATATTCTCATCAGATTCTGGAGATGATTTATTTGATGAATTAGCACAGAGTGACTCAAGTATTTCCTCGGTAATCAGCAATACCTCCACGCCGGAAACTCCTTTTTTCACGCAGCATCTAGGGGAAGAAACTCTCAGACCGCAACAACCAGAAGCTTTAGATTTTGCTCCAGAATTTACTCATCAGCCCCCAGAAATATCTGCTGTTGATCTGGAACTTGATTCATTCGGCTCTTTCGATGAAAATTCACAACTGCTGTTTGAAGATGTAGCTATAGACTCAACCTATATTCAGGTGGAAACCACAGAGAATACTGTGGATGAACTATCTCTTACAGAAACTTTAGATTCAGTCCAAGCACAACCAGATGATTTGTTCGGCTCTTTCGATGAAAATTCACAACTGCTGTTTGAAGATGTAGCTACATCAACCTATATTCAGGTGGAAACCACAGAGAATACTGTGGATGAACTATCTCTTACAGAAACTTTAGATTCAGTCCAAGCACAACCAGATGATTTGTTCGGCTCTTTCGATGAAAATTCACAACTGCTGTTTGAAGATGTAGCTACATCAACCTATATTCAGGTGGAAACCACAGAGAATACTGTGGATGAACTATCTCTTACAGAAACTTTAGATTCAGTCCAAGCACAACCAGATGATTTGTTCGGCTCTTTCGATGAAAATCCGCAACTGCTGTTTGAAGATGTAGCTATAGACTCAACCTATATTCAGATGAAACCCACAGAAAATACTGTGGATGAACTATCTCTTACAGAAACTTTAGATTCAGCCCAAGCACAACCAGATGATTTGTTCGGCTCTTTCGATGAAAATCCGCAACTGCTGTTTGAAGATGTAGCTATAGACTCAACCTATATTCAGATGAAACCCACAGAAAATACTGTGGATGAACTATCTCTTACAGAAACTTTAGATTCAGCCCAAGCACAACCAGATGATTTGTTCGGCTCTTTCGATGAAAATCCGCAACTGCTGTTTGAAGATGTAGCTATAGACTCAACCTATATTCAGATGAAACCCACAGAAAATACTGTGGATGAACTATCTCTTACAGAAACTTTAGATTCAGCCCAAGCACAACCAGATGATTTGTTCGGCTCTTTCGATGAAAATCCGCAACTGCTGTTTGAAGATGTAGCTATAGACTCAACCTATATTCAGATGAAACCCACAGAAAATACTGTGGATGAACTATCTCTTACAGGAACTTTAGATTCAGCCCAAGCACAACCAGATGATTTGTTCGGCTCTTTCGATGAAAATTCACAACTGCTGTTTGAAGATGCAGTTACAGACTCAACCTATATTCAGATAGAACCCACAGAGAATACTGTGGATGAACTATCTCTTACAGGAACTTTAGATTCAGCCCAAACAAACTTAGAAAATTTAGGAGCGGAAGAGAATAATAACTTAGAAACTGCTTTTGAATTACCAACAAACCCGAATTTGGAAGACACACATCTGGGTTTTGCAAATGCTTTATTATTTACAGAAACTGCTCTATTAGAAGCAACAAACCAGGAACAATTAGAAGAAAATGCGGCAACAATTGATTCGCAAGATGTCAATGATTTCACACAAACGATTATTCAGGAAGATGTAGAAACCGATTTATATGATTTAGGAGAGATATCTGAATCTGTAACAGTGTCAGAGGACGAAAATGCTATTGTTGCCTCAACGGAAGAATTGGTAACTACAGAAACCGTTGAAGTAGTTGCTCCAGAAGATAATTTTGCAGACTTGGAAGCATTACTAGGAGAGGAAGTAACACTTAACCCCAAAGCTACCTCAATACCAGAAGTAGATTTTGCAGCCCTGGAAGAATTGCTCGGTACAGATAACGACAGCAATGTCCAAGACGGGCTACGCCAACGCCAACCCTTCAATACTCAACCAGTCTTGGCGAAAAATGACGTTCCATCACCAGCTATAGATGAATTTGGTGACTTGGAGAAGTTATTGGCAGAAGCGGATCAAACAATATCCCATTCACCAGCAGCAAAATCCAACACCAGCAAACCTCCCCGTCCCTCTACTCGTCGGGCTGCAAGA
Source organism: Nostoc sp. UIC 10630 (assembly GCF_010747425.1). Lineage (NCBI taxonomy): Bacteria > Bacillati > Cyanobacteriota > Cyanophyceae > Nostocales > Nostocaceae > Nostoc > Nostoc sp. UIC 10630. The sequence continues at coordinate 34,794 of NZ_JAAGOG010000006.1, read as the reverse complement.
TTTGAAGAAACGATGAAGGTTCCAGTTAAGCAACTGGACGATATGAGTAATTTAGTCGGGGAGTTGGTGGTAAATCGCAATACCTTAGAGCAAGATCATGAACGACTACGGCAGTCATTAGATAATTTGCTGATTCAGGTACAACAACTCTCGGATGTGGGCGCAAGGATGCAAGAGTTGTACGAGCGATCGCTTCTAGAAGCCTCTCTATTAGCTGGACGCAAACAGAAAGACTCTGGCTTACAAGCGCCTGATTCCAATGCTGATAGGGGTTTTAGTGAGTTAGAAATGGATCGTTTTACTCCCTTCCATACACTCTCCCAGCAGATGATCGAACGCATTGTGCGAGTCCGTGAGTCGGCAAGTGATATTGATTTTGTCACCGAAGAAACCGAGCGAGTCGCAAGGCAGTTCCGCCAAGTAACCACCCAGCTACAAGAGGGATTAACAAGAGCGCGAATGGTTCCTTTTGCCCAAACTATCGATCGCTGGCGGCGAGGAGTACGCGACAACGCCATCAAGTGTGGCAAACAAGTGGAGTTGGTAATCGAAGGTGGCGATACCTTAATTGACAAGATGATTTTGGATCATCTGACCGATCCATTAACTCACATGCTGAATAATGCGATCGCTCACGGTATTGAAACGCCAGAAGAACGACAAGCTGCTGGTAAACCACCTGTGGGAATCATTACTATCCGTGCCTTCTACCAAGGCAACCAAACGATCATTTCTGTAGGCGATGATGGCGCAGGTATCGATTCCGCCAAGGTTAAGGCTAAGGCGGTGAAGATTGGCATGATTACAGAAGCGCAAGCAAAAGCTATGTCTCGCCTGGAAGTCTACGATCTGCTATTCCAGTCTGGTTTTACAATCAAAGACCAAGCAGATGAAATTTCCGGTCGTGGTGTCGGTATGGACGTAGTGCGTTCTGAGATTAGCGAAATTCGGGGGACGGTGAACACCGATTCTGCGATCGGTAAGGGAACCACCTTCACAATTCGTCTACCACTGACTTTGAGTATTTGTAAAGCTCTCTGCTGCGTCTCCGATCGCTCCAGGATCGCCTTCCCGATGGATGGTGTGGAAGATACGCTGGATATTCCCGTCAAAAATATTCAGCACGATGCCAATGGACAATCATTTATTTCCTGGCGCGATACAGTGCTGCCATTCCGACCCCTGAAGGAGCTTTTAACCTTCAATCGTCAAATCAGTCGCGGTAATGTCTATGGTGGTACGCGAGATGATGATATGGTTTCTGTGGTTGTGGTGCGATCGGCAAATACCTTGATTGCTCTACAGATTGACCTGGTGTTAAGTGAACAAGAAATTGTAATTAAGCAATTTGAAGGCCCAGCGCCTAAACCCATTGGTGTCGCTGGTGCTACAGTCTTGGGTGATGGTCGGATTATGCCTATTGCTGATGTGCTGGAAATAATTGACATCTTCCAGGGACGGATTTCTACACAAATAGGTGGCAATTCTTGGCAACAGAAAGGGGCTCCCATAGACACCTCTCCTGCGAAGATTGACCCGACAGTGCTGATCGTCGATGATTCGATTACAGTCCGAGAATTGCTATCCCTGACATTTAACAAAGCCGGTTATCGCGTAGAACAGGCGCGTGACGGACAGGAAGCTTGGGATAAACTCCGCTCCGGTTTGCCTTGTGATATCGTATTTTGCGACATCGAAATGCCCCGTTGCGATGGTCTGGAATTACTCTCTCGCATTCAAAAAGACTCTAACCTCAATCACCTACCGATCGCTATGCTCACCTCGCGGGGTGCAGACAAGCACAGACAAATTGCAGCTCAACTCGGTGCTAGTGGCTACTTTACCAAGCCTTATCTCGAAGAAGCTCTCCTTGAAGCTGCGGCGCGGATGTTAAAAGGGGAAAAACTTGTTAGCACTACGAGCAATGTTTAGTTAGCAATGAAAAACTCCATCCTCTTATGGGTGGAGTTTTGAGGTATGGGGAAGAGTTAACAATACCCCTGCCGACTTTCAATAAAAAATAATTACTCAGTTTGAATAAATAATCGAAATACACTATACATACATTTTTTGTGGCAAAACCAAACTAAGATAATTATCTTTCCAAATTTATCTGCTTTGGTTCATACCACTTTTTGAGGATAATCCCAAAATAGCTGAAAATATTGCCTAAATGGCAACATCGCTCTGCTGAGTTTAGCTACTGTCAGTGTTAAGTTGATCCATTCTGGATTCTACACTCCGACTTGTCTATCTGTTACGTGAAGCTTGTATAAAGTACTGTACTTAATCTACTTTTAGTACTGAATCTCAAATTTGCACTGTCATCTGCTCAACTTTATATATACGGGAGGAAGAAATTTGGTATACCTAATTATTGGTTTATACCAAAATCTACGTTAGAAAGAGAACAGATTAAACATCTAAGCAAGAGAGACTATAACGATGCAAAACTACGTTATAGCCTTAAATAACACTTAAATTGGCTGCACATCATCCGTAAAAACTAAATATGAAGCTTTTCTGTACTTGACTAGTGCTAGATTTAAGTTACTCTTAAAGCGGAATGCTTCATGTAAGAATCTACCCTGACAGAAGTGTATAAAGATATAGTTAAATTTAGCAATTCTGTCCGAGATTTTTAATTTGCAAACTGAATAGTTTGATACGGCGCTCAAAACCTTGATCTACTACCCTAAACAAGGTAGTCAATTAACGACTCAATATTATCTGTCTGGTAATTGTAGTGAATAGTTTACAATACCAGTGGATGAGAAAATCTAAAGAAAATATAAAAGAAACTCAAATGACTGTGGTGTCTGGAGGACAAAAGTGTTTCTGAGACTAGCACATCAACATCGACAATTCGTCCAAGACTTGGTAATGAACCTGCAAGCCTTGGCGGTCGTATTAGAGCGGCGCGGGTATCCTGCTTCTTGTTATACCTGTGGCGACCAAATGAATAGTGCATCGTTTATGGTTAGCTTGGGTGATAACCACCTGATTCGGTTTTTGGTGTCCGATTACGGGATTACTTGGACGGAAATGCGGGATGACCGCGAATTAATGAAGCTAGAAGGCGCAGAGGCAATTAGCCAACTGGACGAACTGGCTGATCTTGTCAAGCAATCTATGCAAACCGATACAGACTCTAAAATTCTTGCCAAGAAATATTAAGGTTCCAAAGGTCGATCGCAAATTAGAAATCGATTATCGGTAATTGGTAATGATGGCTTAGTTAGCGATCGCTCTTAGTCTGTTCTCCATTACCATCAAGTGATTGGCTCGTAGCCCATCGCCTATTTTTTCTATCTGCTAAAACCTCACGAGCCTGATTTTGAGCTTTTAGCTGAAAGTTAAAAAGCACTGTTAATCAGAATCAACATAATAATTAGTAATTACTAATTCATAATTCCTAACTAAAAAATAGGTTAAGAAAAATTGCAACTATCAAGCAACCAACATAATTATGCTTGGGTTAAAACCTATTTACATAAAAAAATTATGAATTATAAGTCATGAATTATGAATTTTTAATGAATTTTCTCGGTGGCAATCAGCCACAAAGTTGAACAAGCCATCCTTTGACAGAGATGGGAAACGATCAATACCTAAAGTCCATTGCCAATTAAAATAAAGGATGCCCAGTAGTACGGGTGGCTAAAATTACTAACTGCTGCCACGGGTACATTGCGGCTTCTTATTTTCCAGTCTCCAGTAATTAATGAGACTTGGGCTTGCCGTAAGGTTTCAGCTTTAGTCAACTTATCTGTGGTAAGTATCCCATAAAAAGCACTCATAAGCGCTTGTGTCCCACCATCATCTACAGACCACAGCGAGGCGATCGCGGCTCTTGCGCCAGTTTGTTGCATCTGATAGCCAAAGCCCAAAATTTCCTCACCGTTACCTAACTTACCTCCCAAGCCGGTTTCACAGGCGCTCAACACTACCAAATCTACATTGGGAAGTGACCAAGTAGCGACATTTCTGAAGTTAACGCGATCGCCATTTCCGAATAAAATAAACGAATCTTCTGGTTTACCGACTACAAAGGCTGCATGAGTCGCTAAATGGACAATTGTATAATCATCCATTTGGGGTACAGCGACTTTGGGGCTAAAAGCATCGTCTAAAAGCTTCGTAGTTTCAGGAACCGTAGCAGCTAAGTTTTCCACTTCTTGCGTTGCAAAGGGCAAACCAGCAAAAGCAACCTGTCGATTCCCAACTTTAATTTGATAATTGCCTTTAGTAAAAGCACCAGCTAAAACCCGCAAAGTAGATTCTTTTGGGGTATTTAAGTTAGTCAGACTGGCAGATGTAATGTGATTGACACCCAAACGCTGCACTAGCCATTGTTTGCCATCATATAAAGCTGTTAAAGGAATATAACGTAACTGCTCATCTGGAGCGTAAATCAGAGTTTGTGTACCTGATTGCTTCAGGTCTTTTTCTATAGGTTTAATTAGCCAGTCATACAATTGGCGTGCAGGTGCTTTGATATTCCGGCTGGGGTTGATTAAAGCTTGGCGGAAAGCAGCAATTGTTTGATGGAGGTTTTCGCGTTTTATAGCAACAGTGCGATGAATCGGTGGGGATTCAGGAGTGACTAATACCAATTCCAAGCTATCTTTTAAAATCAGTGGATAGAGGATTGCAGATTTTTGAGGCAATCTCGCCAAATTATCCCGAAGTTCGTTGAGATTCTCCAAATCTAAATTTTGCCGCCTAGCTGTACGGCTAATTTGCTCTATCTGTGATTTCACTGAAGGACTATTGATAAATTCGTTAAATTTATCCAAAAGTTGCTGTTGATTTAAGACTAATTGCTCAATGCGTTGTTTCTGTTCGAGCGATCGCTCCTTGGGAGAAATTTTCCGTAGTTTTGTCAGTTCTTTACCCAACGCAACAGCACTATCCAAGGTTTGATCCAACTTTTGCTTAATTGGTTTTTCTGTAGCTGCTATATTAATACCTTTGACAGTACGTTTATTACCTGGCACAGTCTGGAGATATTCTTCTAGTTCTTCAACTTTGAGTAAATCCATTGTCCTTTGTGCTTCAGCAACACGTTCTTGTTTGAGCAATCGTTCACCCAAAATCCGATATGTCTGGCTAACAGTTATGCTGTAAGCATTTGGTTGTGGCGCACTCAGTGCTGATGGATTCAAGCGAGCTTTTTCACGGTTAATTAAGCAATGCTTGTAGAAAAAAATTGCTAATTCTGGTTGATTTTGGATATCAAATAAGTAACCTATGTTACTGTAGGTTTTGCCAAGTCGAACGAGATCGCCAAGTTCTCTATTAATTAATAGGGCTTGCTGATAGAATTGAAGTGCTTCAGGATACTTTCTTTGACTTTGGTAGATTCTGCCGATGTTATTGAATGTTACCGCTTCCCAAGAGCGCTCTCCATGTTCTCTTGTAATGGCTAGTGCTTGCTGTAATCTCTGCAACGCTTCTTCCGATTGACCTTGCCGAGATTCTTTGATAGCTTCTTCATTGAGCCTTTCAATTTCTAAAAGCTGATTATTCTGGGGTAAAGCTTGAGCTTTTTCTCCAAAGTTGTATTTCAACCTTGTATTTGTACTTACCTGGTTATTGTCTGGGTATGCCATCCCAAAACCGAGTAAACTAAGTAGAGTTAAAGTAATAAGACTAACATACCGGAGATTAGGCTGCATAACAAAACACTCCCTATACTCGGAAGTGTAAATATTAAATCAATAAGTTATGGAACGCAATTAATTTTTATGCTATTCCATATTTGAAAAATTTATAGGTGCTTAAAAAAGTGAAAATGTCACAAGAAAAACCCAGCCAACCAAAATTACCACCCACCACTGCCCTTGACAATCCATCAAGTCATGAATTTGGGAATTGGTTTGAATATCCTCTAAGAGTGCAACCCCACCACACTGACTATGCTGGTGTTGTCTGGCACGGTTCTTATCTAGCTTGGATGGAAGAAGCGCGGATTGAATGCTTGCGATCTATAGGGATTGAATTTGCTGATTTAGTTGCGATCGGTTGTGATTTACCAGTTGTAGAGCTGTCGTTGCGTTATCATCGTTCAATTCAATTGGGTATGGCAGTGGTAGTAAAAACACGCATGGCTGAGGTAACAGGTGTCCGAATTAATTGGGATTATGCCATTGTCTCAACTGATGGGCAAGAATTATACGTTACTGCCAAGGTGACTTTAGTAGCTTTAGATCGCGAAAGAGGCAAGATTATGCGTCAGTTGCCGCCAAGTTTTAAGGATGCATTAGCCAAGATTTCAGCATTAAATAATGATTGAGCAGTACGCTGTATCAGAGTTTAACTATCCTTAATAAGTTGCTAAAGTAGGGGCAATTCATGAATTGCCTCTACTTGTCTAGTAATATAATTAATCTTACTTTTTACTTGCCACTTTGGATATTTGATAAACTTTGAGTAAACTGCATGATGTGATGCCAAATATCTTGCGGAGTAATGCCAAAACTAATGTTTAATAAAATCAGAATTGCGGCAATGGTTAATGCGTTCTTCAGAGTGGCTTTCAACAACTTCCACAATATTACGAAGACAATCCAAGCTACAATCAACGTAGCAATCATAATATATAAATTCCTTAACAATAGCCCTTACCTGAAAGGATATTTATTCAGAAAGGGTAATTTTATCTGAACTAAAAATTACTAGTGCTAAAGCTATTAGACCTAATTTTAAATAGCTACTAAAGCCAAAATTTTTTGTCTAACTGTACCAATGTCATATTATCTGAAAATGAGACAATAATTCAGAAGAGAGGCAACTTATTTGGCAATTTGGCAGAATTTATGCAATATTTTTTACTGGTAGCTTTGTATTAATCATTACAATAATATAATAGTTATATTTTTAGAAGGATATATTTTGTTCGATTTCTAACGAATCAAAAGGCTCAAAGTAGAACGTATGACCGGAAAAGTATATACCAAACTTGGAAAGTGGTACAGCCTAGTATATTTATTGTTAGTTGCCCTAGCTTGTGCAACTGGTGCAATGATAAATTGGATTATAACTCGAAGTCAGACTGCTGGTGGTGAGACATCTTTTGCTACAACATTTTTTCTAGCGATCGCTTCTGTGGTGGCGGTTGCCGCAATAGTTGGAATATTTCAAGAAAAGATGTGGGCAAAATGGATTACACTGGGAATCTATAGTTGGTATATTTTTGGTAATGTTTATTCAATCATCCAGCCATCTTTATTAGGCTCATTGGGAATAGATGCAAGAGGCTTTAAAGTAACGCATCTAATCGCTTTACTTTTCCCGGTTTTAGGAATTATTTTCTTATTAGAAAAGCCAAAAACAAATGTCTCTAGTTAATCAATAGGTTTTTCAGATAAAGAGTCTAGTAACACATGGTAGAGGATGGGAAAAAATGAATTTAGCTGTTAGCCTTCAGGCTAATGCCGAAGGCTAAATAAGAATTGGTCAAAAGCCAGAAAATCTGCCTTTTGGGTATCTGATTGAAGGTTTTTATCGCAGAGAAATTATCCGCGAGTGAGTTTCTAATTTTTCAGTCGCTGTTAAAACTTCTTGTCTTGCCCATTTATCTGCTGCCAAAATGTCATCTAAAGAGGGATTTGCCCGGTTATCATTTTGATGGCGATCGCACACCAATTCGATACACCGGGGAATATCTAAAAAGCGAATTTTTTCATCTAAAAATAAAGCTACAGCTTGCTCATTTGCAGCGTTTAACACAGCTGGCATCGAACCACCAGCTTTACCCACAGCATAAGCCAACTGCATACAAGGATACTTTTGGTGATCTGGTTCCCGGAAGGTTAAATTTCCAGCTTTGACTAAATCTAGTCGTTCCCAGTTGGTATAGATGCGATCGGGCCAAGATAGAGCATACAGTAAAGGTAAGCGCATATCAGGCCAACCGAGTTGGGCTAAAACGGAAGTATCTTGCAGTTCAATCAGCGAGTGAATAATGCTCTGGGGATGAATGACAATTTCGATATTGTCATAATCCAACCCAAACAGGAAGTGAGCCTCAATTACTTCCAGTCCTTTATTCATCAAAGTAGCAGAGTCTACTGTGATTTTCCGCCCCATCGACCAATTAGGATGCTTGAGAGCGTCAGCAACGGTTACATCTGCTAACTTTTCTACATCCCAGTCCCGGAAAGCTCCACCAGATGCAGTGAGCAAGATTTTCCGCAAGCCAGATTTTGGTACACCTTGGAGACATTGAAAGATTGCCGAATGTTCGGAATCGGCTGGGAGTAATTTTACACCGTGTTTTTCAACTAGGGGTAGAACCACAGGGGCCCCAGCAATCAGGGTTTCTTTGTTCGCTAAGGCAATATCTTTACCAGCTTCAATAGCTGCGATCGTGGGTAGCAAACCGGCACAACCAACAATCCCAGTGACAACAGTTTGAGCATCGCCATAGCGAGCTACTTCTATCACTCCAGCCTCGCCTGCTAGTAAAATCGGTTGGGGATCGAGGTCAATGATAGCTTCTTTGAGCGCTGGTAATTTATCTTCTGAGCAAATTGCTGCTATTTTCGGTCGAAATTGACGAATTTGAGCAGCCAACATCTCTACATTGTTCCCAGCTGCCAATCCCACAATCCGAAACTGATCTGGGTACTGAGTGACAATATCTAAAGTCTGAGTACCGATAGAACCAGTGGAACCAACAAGAGTAATCGCTTTCACAATTGCTTAAGGATTTACAGACAACTCCCACTATAAATTGCGGGGGACTCTTTAATAACAGCAATGACTATAATCGATACACTGACGCAGACGAGTAGAGACGCGGGGAGGGGGAGATCAGAGATACAAAGGGAAATTTATCCATGCTTTCCTGGCTGCGCCAACCCCAATCGGTTGATTTTAACTCCATAGACTGCTAGCCATAAAGTACTAAATTTGCTCAAATTTCATATAACTAGACAAAAAATGTACTTATAAATACTATATTTTTAAAGATAAACTCTGAGAGAATTGGCAAAAGTAACCAAATAGGAAATAATTTCAATTAATTGCTAATTTGTCCAGTTTGTTAATTATGTTGGTGGAGGATTTAATATGCAAAATGTTACTCATAAATTGCTGTGTTACAGCCATAGGTAAAAGGATGCAGAAAGGAGTTTGTTGAAGTACTCAACCCTATGGTCAAAGTTCAAATAGTTATAAAAAAAGTTTTATGGAAAAATGATTTCCTATTTCCAGCAGCAATATGGCTTGCCAGTCGAATATTCATCTGGACTGTTATGTTGCTGGTTGCGCCAAAACTACCGTTACCACCAGAAGAATTTTTGCCTCATTTTGGCTGGGGGGTTTTTGATGCCTGGGATAGTATGCATTATCGAGCGATCGCAACTTCTGGATATGAATTTGTGAATGACGGTAAGCAACATAATCTTGCCTTCTTTCCCCTGTTTCCCTTAAGCATCTGGGTTTTGATGAAACTGGGCTTGCCGTTTGAATTAGCAGGTACGTTGGTCAACAATCTGGCATTTTTCGCAGCGCTTTACTGTTTGTATTTTTGGGTTAAGGAGCATTATGGTATCAATGCGGCGCACTGGACTGCTGCTGTAGTTTCTTTATATCCATCATCCATGTTTACGGGGGTGGTTTACACAGAGGGGCTGTATTTGTTTTTGAGTACATCGGCTTTGCGGGCGTTTGATCAAAAGCAGTATGGCTGGACTGGGCTTTGGGGAGCGATGGCGACAGCAACACGTCCTACAGGTATGGCACTAATTCCAGCATTAGCGATCGCAGCGTGGAAAGAACGCCGACCACCAATAGCCTATATTGCTGGTTTTGTTACTGCCACTGGCATACTGCTATTCAGTTTGTATTGTGCGATTTATTTTGGCAACCCTTTAGCTTTTATCGAAGCACAACGAGGATGGCGACCAACTCTAGGATTTGATTGGCAGGGTTGGTTAAATATGCTGATGCAAATTGCAGTTGGCACACAAAACTGGCAATATGGTTGGGTTCAAAACTCCTCTGGCGGGATTCAAGACCCTTGGTATCTCTTGTTGTTAGGCGTGATTGTTGTCAGTGGCTATCTTTTATGGCACTTCCGTCAACATTTGAATTTTGTGAAATTATTCTATGGCTTTTATGCTTTAGTCTTATCTCTATTGCTCCTAGCAAGCGAAGAGTGGATCAATAACTTGCTCAACTTATTCATGGTCTTGGGTGGTGGCTATGTGTTATGGCGCTTACGCACGCAACTGACCGCAGTTACCGTTATTTATGGCTTTTGCGGTATTGGTTTGCTGCTAGCTTCGGGAGGTACTATCTCCTTGAGCCGTCTCGCTTATGGTATTGTGCCTTTGAATATAGCCATTGGTGTACTGCTATCTCGCCATCCTCGTCAGGGATATTTAATTTTGGGTGCTTTTATGACACTACTAGCCAAAATAGCTATAGGATTTGCCCAAGAACGTTGGGTTGGTTAGAGGTTTGATTCTTTATTGGTGAGAAGTTGAATTTAAATTCCCTAATGAATGTATCCAATCAAAGGAAGATAGCCCTAGCTGCATTATTTGTCGGTGTAGGTGCCATATCTTTTGGCTCTATTTTTGTGAAATTGAGCGAAACTCAACTCAGCCCCAATGCTACTGTATTTAATCGCTTGTGGCTTGCGAGTGTGTTCTTCTTGCTCTGGAATGGATACAAGGCTATACGTCAGCGACTTTCCTTAGACAAACCTGAAGAACAGCAATTTTACACCAGCCAGGATCTCTGGCTACTGGGAAGTGCTGGGATCTTTTGGGCTGGCACTTTAGTTTCTTTGGCTTGGTCTTTGACTGAAACTAGCGTCGCGATCTCTAGTGTTTTACATAATCTCGCCCCCATATTTACTAGCTTAGGGGTGTGGCTGTTATATCGTAAGAGTTTTGAGAGCCAATTCCTGATTGGGATGGTCATCGCCCTTGGGGGAGCGATCGCTATAGAATTTGAAGAGTTGCAAATCGCCACAGACGAGGTTCAAGGGGGCTTTGCTGCGATCGTTTCTGCAATTTTCTTGAGTGGATACCTGCTAATCGTAGAAAAATTACGAACTAAATTTTCTCCGGTCACAATCCAGTTGTGGATCAGTGCGATTAGTGCCCTAATTATCTTACCCATACTTTTGTTTACTCAAGATCAGCTTTTCCCTTCTACAGTAAGTGGGTGGCTTTGGGTCATTTCTTTAGCGCTGATCTGCCAAGTTTTAGGTCATGGGCTTTTGACCTATTGCCTTGCCAAGTTTTCCTCTGTGGTTGTTTCATTGGTGCATCTGTTAGAGCCAGTATTTAGTGGCATTTTCGCTCTGATCATATTTTCGGAAAAATTAACTTTCTCGAATTGGATAGGTTTCGCTGTAGTTTTAATGGGTTTATACTTAGCCGTATCTAGCCAAGGTGTTGTTAATTTCCCGTTCCAGAAATCAGTTACAAATATAGTTAACACTTTCTTTAAAAGTATGACGAGCAAACTGTCATTACTAAAGCAACAATTCTCCGAAACACCAGCTTTATTAGGAACTGCATCATTATTATTTGCCCTAATTCCCATATCTTTAGCACCATCTCTGACTAAATTATGTCAACAAGAAATTGGTGCAAATGCTGTAGTATTTCATCGCAGTTGGATCGCCACAATTGTCTTTGCCTTGTGGAATTTACTTGAGGCTTTCCGTAGCCAACAATCTGAGAATGAACCTATAGAAAATGAGCCTTTTACCAGTCAAGAAGTGTGGCTATTGTTGGCAATGGGAACCTCTGCTGGAACCTACCTTCTTTTGTGGGCTTGGTCGCTGAGTCAAACTAGTGTTGCTAATGTTGCTTTACTCTCTAATTTGAACTCCTTATTTGTTGCTTTGGCTGGATATGTGTTATTCGGTCGGCGCTTCGATAACAGATTCGTGATTGGACTGGTCATAGCCTTGGCAGGAGCGATCGCATTTGAACTCAATAAGGTGCAATTTGCAACTGATCAAATACTGGGTGATACCTTAGCATTGTTAACTGCCATTTTCATGGCTACGTGTATGCTGCTGATAGAACGACTCCGAACCCGTTTTAGCACGGCAACTATCATGCTGTGGCGCTGTGGAGTGACAACAATGTTTCTACTACCCGTACTCCCATTCCTGGAAGATCGGCTGTTACCCTATTCCTGGACGGGTTGGTTTTTCATCATTTTCCAAGCCCTCTTCTGCCAAGTATTGGGTCAGGGACTTTTAGCTTATAGCCTCAGCAGAATCTCTTCCAGCGTCGTCGCCGTCACACTTCTCCTCGAACCAGTCTTAGCTTCTATTTTTGCTTGGTTCATTTTTTCAGAACAGGTAGGTTTGTTTGATTGGGCGACTTTCGCTGTAGTTTTAGTGGGTATCTATCTAGCGCAATCTAGCCAATCCATTGTTCAAATAACAAACGAAGGATCTTAGTATAGAGCTTCCGGCACGCTGAAGCGAACGCTAATACACAAAAATCATGAAAAATCAATAGTTTTAACCCCACGAGATGGGAAAATTTTTGTAGCCGCGATTTCTAATCGCTTTCTCTTGATTTAATATTTCGACACCGCCAACTTGACTGATACAATTTATAACGAAAACTTCCGGCAATACATTATTAAAATTGGTGAAACATCAGTTCAATAGGCTGTTAAACTCTTTCCCATCCCAGGTTAATAGATACTTTACTATTGGTATTATATTAGCAGTGGTAATTCGATTAGTTTGTGTTCCGAGTAAATCGCTTGATTATAAATATTTTTTAGAGCCTTGGTATGATTTCATTGCATCTCATGGCGGCTTCAGCTCTCTAAAATATAGTTTTGCCGATTACACACCCCCTTACCTCTACTGGATTTTAATCTCTGCAACCCTGCTGTCTGGATTACCGAAAATCTTCGCCATCAAGCTTTTTGCTATAACTGTTGATTTTCTTTGTGCCTTTTTTACTTACAAAATTGTCAAACTAAAATACCCAAAAGGGAAAATACCAATTTTTGCTTTTTTGGCAGTTATATTGAGTCCAAGTGTTATTTGTAATAGTGCAATTTGGGGACAATGTGATGTTATCTATACAACAGGATTGGTTGCCTGTATTTATTTTTTATCTCTTCAAAAACAAGTTTTAGCATTAATTAGCTTTGGCATAGCACTTTCTTTTAAGTTCCAAGCTATGTTTTTAGCACCTTTATTATTAATAATGTTGCTAAAAAAAAGAATTTATTGGTATTATTTACCATTGATTCCATTAGTATATGTAGTTTTAATATTGCCAGCTTGGTTTGCAGGCAGACCAATGTCAGAATTGCTGCTAATATACTTTAACCAAGCTAATAAATATAAAGAACTCACTAAAAATGCACCTAATATTTATCAATGGGTTCCCAGTAATTTTTATAATATTGTTTTTCCTATAGGTTTAGCCTTAACTATATCTGCGATATTTTTATTTGTATACATTGTCTATAAAAGTAGACTAGAAATTACTCAAGATAGACTGATACACTTAGCGACAATATCAGTTTTCTTTATGCCATATATCCTACCCAAGATGCACGACAGATATTTCTATCCTACCGATATATTTTCTCTTATCTTTGCCTTTTACTTTCCTCAATATCGTTGGGTAGCTATCGTAGTACAAATGTCCTCATTTTTTGGCTATTTGGGAACTCCTATATATATCCAATTGTTTTCTATACCTTTAGGTTTTACACTCTGGTTTGTTGTGCGAAATTGTGACATGATTTATCCAAAATTAAAAGCTGAATTTTTCTAACGCATCAATTAAAACTTAATTTATCTATTTAAAAGAAATGAATATAGAGAGAAAAATTTTGCCGGATGGCTTATTTTTTGTCATAGCAATGTGGCTTTCTAGTAGGCTTTTAATAGCAATCGCTATGTTACTGATAGCCCCATTATTTCCAAGTTCATCAAATGGCGTGGCTTCCACATTCAGTTGGGATGTTTTTCATGCTTGGGATAGTGTTTGGTATGAGAAAATTGTGACTTCTGGTTATGATTTCTCTAGTGAAGTAAAGGAAATTCATACAGTTGCATTTTTTCCCTTATTTCCATTGTTAAGCCGGATCATTATGTTCACTGGCTTGCCTTTTAAAGTGGCAGGTATATTAGTTAACAATTCAGCTTTTTTAGCTGCCTTAATCATACTTTATTTTTGGGTGCAGGAGCTTTACGACACAAGCACAGCACGATGGGTAACAGCTACTTTAGTATGGTGTCCCTATTCTCTTTATGGAACTGTAATTTACACCGAAGGCCTGTTTTTGTTGTGTACCACATCTGCCTTACGAGCTTTTGATAAAAAGCAATATATTTGGGCAGGATTCTGGGGAGCATTATCTACAGCAACCCGACTACCTGGAGTTGCTCTTATCCCCGCTTTTGTATTTGTTTCTTGGAAAGAACGTAGAGGTATAAAAGCATATATTGCCAGTTTAACTGTTGGTTTTGGTATATCTCTGTATAGCCTTTATTGTCAAATTAAATTTGGTGATGCTTTGGCTTTCATCCATGCACAAAAAGCGTGGCGTGGTGATGCAACAGGGTTTGCTTGGGAAGGTTGGTGGAAGATGCTGATGCAAATTACGGTAGGTTTCACTAATTGGAAATCTGGTTATATTAAAGACCCTTTATATCCGTTATTATTTTTAATAATTATTGGTAGCGGCTATTTATTATGGCGCTTTCGTATATATCTGGGAATAAGTAAATTCCGCTATGGAGTATATTTTTTATGGCTATTGTTGTGGTCATTGACAGGCGATGAATTATTTAAAATCGCACTAGTTTTTGGCGGTATTTATTTACTATGGTTATCACGCGCTAAAATTCCCCTTGTTACTGTTATCTATGGGTTTTCTTCCTTCGCTTTGATTTTAAACACCGGGATTACAGCCTCGGCTGAACGCTACGCTTACGGTATTGTATCGCTGTCAATAGCATTTGGGTTATTACTTGCTAAGTATCCTCGCTGGGGATACCCAATTATGTACTTTTTTGGAATACTAATGTTTACATTTTCTATTCGATTTGCCCGCGATCTTTGGGTAGCTTAGGCTTAATTATTAATTTTGGCTCATGAATTCTATTTTGTTAATTTTTGGTAATTAGTGTAAATCCGTTAACTGCACCTATAATTTTACTACCAGTTAAATTTATTTGCTGTAAAGCCTCATTGTCTAATAGCAAATAAGATTTATTAGATAGCATTTTTTGTAGAAGTGGCACAGTTGTAGCAGTTACTTTGCAATCACTATAGAAATCTAAACTAGGACGACTATAAGCAAAAGAAGTATAAATTTGTGTTCCTGGTAAAACATTTGCCCGAATTAATGCTGCTACTGGTTTAACTGGAAAAGCTTCATTCAATTCCCAAATCCATGATTGCGAACTTACCAACAGGGTTAACACTAAATACATACCTATAAATAACACTGGAATAAAGTTGCGATTGCGCTGTTTAACTAGCCATGCTGCGATACCCATACTTATTACCAAAACAATAGTCATAACTATCAAAATAGGCTGTTTCTTAATAAAAAAGTAAACACAACCTCCTAAACCAGCAATAGAAATAATAGCTAGAAATATTGTCCAGCTTCGCACTCGAAAATGACGATTCTGCCAAACTTCACTCAAATTAGCACCAATTGCCAAGGCTAAAAATGGATATACAGGCATGACATACCACGGAAGCTTAGTTCTCATAAAAGAAATAGTTCCTAAGTAAATAATTGTAACCAAAAGAACTAGAGAACCCCAAGTTTCATAACGTTTTTTCCAAGCTAGATAAAGCCCTCCAGGTAAAAATAACAGCCAGGGAAAACCATATTTGAGTAATTCTAATAAATAGTACCAAACAGGCCCACTATTACCTTCAACAGTTTGTGTAAGGCGGTCAAAAGCTTGTGCTTGAAAATGCACCTCTAAAAAAGTATTACCATAATGTTGCCATTGGGCAATATACCAAGCGATCGCAGGAGCATTTCCTAATAAAATTCCTACCCATAGATAGGGAATTTTCAACAAAGCTAATTGCCGATCTGCAAGCAAGAATAAACAGGCTATCGCCCCCAATAGTAAAACTATCGTTCCCTTAGTCAGAATAATTAACCCCAAACAAAATCCCACACCTAGAGCATATTTTCGGTTCTGACGTGCCTTTAAAAGACAAAATAACAGCAATAAGAAAAAAGAAATAGTCATCCCATCTAACATTGCCAGTCGTCCATGACGCACCACAGGCAACATTGTCAAGTAAACTAAAGCAGCAAATAGAGCAGGTAAATTTTGTTTAAAAGCCAAACGCCCCACTAAATAAAGCAAAGGCACACCCAAGGCAGTTAAAATCGCACCAGGTAAGCGTGTGGTTAACTCTTGCACTCCTCCTAGTTGGTAGCACAAAGCAATTAACCATTGCATCAAAGGCGGTTTTAATAAAAATGGTTCTCCCTGAAGGGTGGGATAAAGCCAGTTACCAGTTCGGTAAATTTCTCTGGCGACTAGAGCATAAGTGCCTTCATCCCAGTCTCGTAAAGGGGAGTTTCCCAAAAATATCAGCCAGAGAACTAGAGATATTACCAGCAAGCTAAATAACCATTTTTTTGGTGCGAAAATTATAGTTCTTTTTGTGAATAGCTTTACAATATTTGGGCGATACATTTAAGGCTGATTAAGGTAGTGAATAATATTGCTAATTATGTATCTAAAATACTCACGATGAATACTTTTTTGATCCCTACAAGGAATAAAGCCTTTAGTAGGTGCTATTCCTTGTTTGGCACTCAACATTCTGGCTGATTACCAACCTCAAAAAGACTTGGTACATCAGTACTCTATTCCAGCAATGCCATTCCTGTTATTGGCGGTAATTTCTACTCTCGCCGCAGGTAGGAGATGGCTACAAAATAGACGGGGGATTATCCTGTGGTCATTGGTGGCGTTTTTAAGTCTGGCAAAATTTACCCATTTTGGAGGTAAGTACTTGGTGTCTATAAATATTTATCAAGCTACACAAGAAGCGATCACTCAGGTTCAAACTCAAGGAAGTGTTTACACTACGTCACAAATTGCTCCTCATTTAAGCCATCGCAAACTGATTACTTTGACCAGTGCCGATTTCCTAACTGCTAATTTAGATGCTTTTGATTATATATTGCTTAATATCCATCAACCTGGCTTGCGAAGTAATCAGGAGTTTCCTGTTAACTTGGTCAATCAACTTAAAAATAATCAAAAATTTAATTTTAAATATCAGGGTGATGATGTGTATTTGTTTGTCAAAGTGCCTTGATAAGTTTTAGTTAAGCAGCCAATAAGTTTGCTGGATAGTCACCAGCTTCATCACTACTATAAGCATGGGATTTCACTTCCGGCGACATTTCGACAATTTTTCCTTTGAGTAGTTCAACTTTGCGATCGCTCAAAATGCCAGCGTCAATCATGCGGTGATATTGTCAATTGTCCACTTCGTTACAATCACGTCATGACGATTGATTCCAATAATTCTTTATATTCTTCCATTTTAAAGGGACTTCAGGTCTGATCCAGAATCAATCGATTGATTGAAGATAAAGACACACTAGAAAGCATGTGATAAAACTGATATACAGGCTGGGGTTATAGCTTGGTAAGTATAAAATAGTCGAGTATGCAATTATGTTAAGAGAAATTTTGTTGGCGTTGGCGAAGCCCGCCGTAGGCATCGCTACTTTTGTTGTTCCCTTGACTAGTTACACCCATAATCAAGTAACTGCTACCACTACTTACTATCAAATTTCTCAGAATACTAATAATCAATCAACAGGAATAACTATTGAACGTCTAGGAATAGGTGGAGTAAAACTTTCTATGTCCGAGGCACAAGTCAGAAAAATTTTAGGTAAACCTGTAAAAGTAGAAAATGGTTTTATACCTGCTATTGGTAAAGTTCGTACTCTTAAATATGCAGGCATCACACTTGATTTAGATGAAGGTGCTAAACTAGGTAACTTTACTGTTTATCAAATTAAAGCAACTAGTTCTAAATATTCGACCATAGATGGACTAAAAGTAGGTGATAGACAATCAAAAGTGATTAGAACCTATGGAAAAACTGAAATATCTCAAGATGGTAAAGTTACCAATTTAAATTATATAGTTGAAGAACCCAGCCCTGGAGGTTTAAATTTTTCTGTTGAAAAAGGTAAAATAACAGAAATTTTCTGTTTTTATCTGATGAATTAAGCAATTTTTACAATTAAGCACCAATGCAATTTTAATCGCCTCACTTCATCTACAGAAATCTCCCAATTCAATTTCATAACTTCTAAATAACTATCAAAACTGGATCAGGAAAGCTAAAACTCTTCAATTGTTACCAATCCACCCTCGATAATAGTGAACAATATACTACCGCAGACCAAATGCTACTAGATCCAAATTTGAAGTAGTTAATGAATATTTAGTGAATAAAAAACGGTAGAGCAATAAATACTCTACCGTTTTCTAATTTTCTATTTGAGATTTAATCCCAAACCCTAAATCTTACTCAACACCTTGGGGTAACAATTCCCGGCGCTGTTGAGAACTAACTTGGACAATGCCATTTTCATCCACATCAACAAGGGCTGTATCGCCATCTTTGATACGACCAGACAGAATTTCTTCTGCTAGGCTATCTTCTAACAGGCGCATAATTGCCCGACGTAATGGCCTTGCGCCGTAGCTGGGACTGTAACCTTCTTGGATCAAACGATCCTTGAAGCGGTCTGTGACTTCTAAGGTGATACCCTTTTCCGTCAGACGACCAAATACTTCCTTGAGCATAATTTCGGCGATTTGGGTCACTTCCGGCTTGTTCAACTGACGGAAGACGATAATTTCATCGAGTCGGTTGAGGAACTCTGGACGGAAGTACTGCTTGAGTTCTTCGTTGACTAAAGAGCGAATCCGGTTGTAAGTTGACTCGCTTGCATCTTCGGAGAATTCAAAGCCGATACCGCTACCGCCTTTTTCAATTACCTTAGAACCAATATTGGAAGTTAAAATCAGCAAGGTGTTCTTGAAGTCTACCGTGCGACCTTTGGCATCAGTTAACCGACCGTCTTCCAAAATTTGCAACAGCATGTTGAAGACATCGGGGTGCGCTTTTTCGATTTCGTCGAACAACACCACGGTGTAAGGTCGCCGCCGCACGGCTTCAGTCAGCTGACCACCTTCGTTATAGCCAACATAACCTGGAGGGGAACCAATCAGCTTGCTGACGGTGTGACGCTCCATGTATTCGGACATATCTAAGCGGATCATCGCTTCTTCGGAACCGAAGAAGTAAGCAGCTAAGGATTTCGCCAACTCGGTTTTACCCACACCAGTAGGCCCAGAGAAGACAAAGCTAGCTATGGGTCGATTGGGATTTTTCAAACCGACACGAGCGCGACGAATTGCCCGTGAAACTGCTTTCACAGCTTCATCTTGACCAATTAAACGCTGATGCAAGGTGTCTTCCATGTGCAGCAGCTTTTCAGATTCAGATTCGGTGAGTTTGTTCACCGGTACTCCAGTCCAAGAAGCGACAATATGGGCAATGTCTTCTTCTGTAACTACAGGTTCTTCACCTTCTGTGCCAGTTGCATTGGTCTTGCTTTGAGCGATCGCCCGGATTTCGGCTTTGATTTCCATTTCGCGATCGCGCAGTTCTCCAGCTTTGTCAAAGTCTTGAGAGCGCACTGCATCATCTTTTTCTTTTAATATCTGACGCAGTTCTTTATCTAACTCTTTGGCTGCGGGTGGCAGCTGGGAGTTAATCAAGCGCACTCTAGAACCAGCTTCATCAACTAAGTCGATGGCTTTATCTGGGAGGAAGCGATCGCTAATGTAACGGTCTGATAACTTCGCCGCCGCCACTAATGCTTCGTCGGAGATTTTCAGTTTATGGTGTTGCTCGTAGCGTTCGCGCAGACCATATAAAATTTCAATTGTTTCATCAACTGTAGGTTCGCCAACCATCACTGGTTGGAAACGCCGCTCTAGCGCTGCATCTCGCTCGATGTGCTTCCGGTATTCATCTAGGGTTGTAGCACCGATGCACTGCAACTCACCTCTGGCCAAAGCTGGCTTGAGGATATTTGCTGCGTCTATAGCACCTTCGGCTGCACCCGCACCAATTAAGGTGTGTACCTCATCAATCACGAGAATGACATTACCCGCCGAGCGGATTTCATCCATGATTTTTTTCAAGCGTTCTTCAAATTCACCCCGGTACTTGGTTCCTGCTACGAGCAAACCAATATCCAGCGTGACGACGCGTTTATCTTCAAGGATGTCAGGGACATCTTTAGTGGCAATGCGTGAAGCTAAACCTTCAGCGATCGCAGTTTTACCAACCCCTGGTTCCCCAATCAGCACTGGGTTATTTTTAGTTCGGCGACCCAATATCTGAATCACCCGCTCAATTTCCTTGGCGCGTCCCACCACTGGATCGAGCTTATTGTCTATCGCCATCTGGGTCAGGTTTGAGCCAAATTCATCCAGAGTCGGGGTTTTTGTGCGCCCGGATGAGCCGCCTGGTGAAACTTCGGCAGTTTCTCCCAACATACGGATGACTTGGGTTCTTACCTTAGATAGATCCACACCGAGGTTTTCTAGCACCCTGGCTGCGACACCTTCCCCTTCGCGGATTAGGCCCAACAGCAGATGCTCGGTGCCAATGTAGTTATGCCCCAGTTGGCGTGCTTCTTCCAAGGAGAGTTCTAGAACTCGCTTTGCCCGTGGCGTAAACGGAATTTCCACGGCAACAAAGCCTGATCCCCGTCCTATAATTTTTTCAACTTCAATTCGGGCATCTTTGAGATTGACGCCCATTGATTTCAGCACCTTGGCAGCCACTCCAGTGCCTTCGCCAATCAGACCCAGGAGGATCTGCTCGGTTCCGACAAAGTTGT
Source organism: Nostoc sp. UIC 10630 (assembly GCF_010747425.1). NCBI lineage: Bacteria > Bacillati > Cyanobacteriota > Cyanophyceae > Nostocales > Nostocaceae > Nostoc > Nostoc sp. UIC 10630. Next base: position 13,833 of record NZ_JAAGOG010000006.1, on the reverse strand, counting down.
GACCTAAACGGCGGGCCTCTTCTTGGGCCAGCATGATTACCTTAATGGCTTTTTCTGTGAAGCGTTCAAACATGGCATTTTTCCCATCACCTGCGGTCGTGCCGGTATGCTGATTTTAGCACAGGCAAAGCTTTTGGATGCCTGTATAACAGATTATAGACATCCTGAAGCTATGACTTTAGTTGATGGGCTAATTGTTAACTATTGACTGCTTTTATTTGGCTAGTGTACTGAGGAGCTTTAGTTCACCAGCGTTTTTGGGACTTTTTGAGATTTATTACAAATAGCTGACTGCTTATATTGAGAGTTTATTCACTTAATCCCAAACATCTACATATACCACATACACTTGTAAATATCAAGCATAATAAGCTTATATATATTTTCCTTATAATTTATAAATTATCTATAGAATATTTAAATCTAATTAAGCGCAGCAAAGTTGCTTTTCTTGCTGAAGCTGATCGCAAGCCTTTAATTCCAACTACTTAAAAAGTAAGTGCCAAGAGGATTTGCTAAGGCGATCGCTGATTGTGGCATACCACTGGTCTAAAGTTGTTTGAAATTTGGAGTGTTGTAAATCGGGGAGCCAAAGGATTAGCGCATCCTCACCGTTATCTTGGTAGTAACCCCGCCGCCGTCCGGCTGTTTTGAAGCCAAATTTTTGATATAAAGATATTGCTGCCAAGTTGGAAGCTCGGACTTCGAGGGTAGCTCGCTCCATTCCGCGATCGCAAGCTGTCTTAAGGAGTGAATATAGTAAAGCCGCACCTAAACCTTGACGGTGATATTGGGGATGAACCGCCAAAATTGTAATGTGGGCTTCCTCTAAAATTGACCAAAAGCAACCCATTCCTAACAAACTAACGTTCGAGAATGGGGAAAATAAACCGAGTAAATCGCTGTTGGGGCTATCCAATTCTCGTTTGTAGCCTTCCATTGTCCAAAGTCCACCAAAACAGGCTTGATCTAGTTCCAGAATTGCACTGAGATTATCTGGTGTCAGTAATTTAATTTCTAAGTCTAATGAGATCACATTTATTGAATAAGATTACAAACCCTTTGTAAACTGGGAATCGGGAGACGAACTCAAAGCCCGCAATTTGAACAAGGACAACTTTTATATTTATGGTATCGACTCACCCCACTGGGGTTCAACATTCTGGAAGTCAATATTTACCTCAAAGGCGTGACACTAACCCAAATCTCTCGCCCAATCAGGAACTTTTACCCTTAACTGCTAGAGTTCATAATCATGACTCCCTAGAAATTGGTGGATGTGATGTCACAACCCTAGTTAAGCAATTTGGTTCACCTTTATATATTTTAGATGAAGAAACCCTGCGTTCAGCTTGTCAGCAATACCGAGATGCTTTCAAGCAGTATTACAAGGGCGAATCTCAAGTATTGTACGCCTCAAAAGCTTGGAATTGTTTAGCAGTTTGTGCGATCGCCGCATCAGAGGGTTTAGGAATCGATGTAGTTTCTGGGGGCGAACTTTACACCGCCCTACAAGCGGGTGTTAGTCCCAATAAAATCTACCTCCACGGCAATAATAAATCTCGTGAAGAATTAATTTTAGCGATCGAGTCTGGTGTCACCATTGTGGCGGATAACTGGTATGAGTTGCGTACCCTTGTGGAAATAGCAGGGGAGCAAGGGAGCAGGGGAGCAGGGGGAGAAAATGTTACCTCATCCCCTCTGCCTATACGTATCATGCTACGGCTAACTCCCGGTATTGAATGCCACACTCACGAATATATCCGCACCGGACACTTAGATAGCAAATTTGGCTTTGATCCCAACGATTTAGATGAAGTTTTTACCTTTGTCAGTCAAGAAACCGCCCTTAATTGCGTAGGAGTACATGCTCATATTGGTTCCCAAATTTTTGAGCGCCAACCGCATCAAGATTTAGCTGCTGTGATGGTGCAATGGCTACGGGATGCGGGGAAGTATGGTTTAAATATTACAGAGTTAAATGTTGGTGGTGGTTTGGGGATTAAGTATACAGAATCAGATGATCCTCCCAGCATTGAAGAGTGGGTGAAGGCAATTTGTGAAGTTGTCCAAGAAGCCTGTGCGGTCGAAAATCTGCCTTTGCCGAAATTACTGAGTGAACCAGGGCGATCGCTAATTGCCACAGCTTGCGTCACTGCCTATACTATTGGTTCATCCAAAGTTATTCCAGAAATTCGTACCTACGTAGCGATCGATGGAGGAATGTCCGATAATCCTCGCCCGATTACTTACCAATCAATTTATCGGGCAGTAGTTGCCAATAAAATGTCTTCTCCTTTAACTCAAACAGTCACAATTGCTGGTAAACATTGTGAATCAGGAGATATTCTGATTAAAAATGCTCTACTCCCAAAGACTGAACCAGGAGATATTCTCGTAGTTATGGGAACTGGTGCGTACAATTACAGTATGGCATCTAACTACAACCGCTTGCCTCGACCGGCAGCAGTTGTAGTGGCGAATGGCGAAGCAAATTTAATTTTGCAACGTGAAACTTATCAAGACTTAATTCGACAAGATAGCCTACCAGAAAGGCTAAAAAATAGTCATTAGTCCTTGGTCATTGGTCATTAGCTAGGAGCTAAACCCCGTCTATTTTGAAACCTAGAGTTTTTGAAGAGAGTATATTATTCTGTCGTGGCTTGAGTTTTGAACTTTAGCCTCATTACAAAAAACTACGGTTTTCACAGTAGACGCGGTTTAATAACAAATGACAAATGACAAATAACAAATGACTAAATGTAATTAGAGGCAAAAGTGTAATCCAGATGTCATGAGAGATTGGTGGAAGCAATGGCTGATAAACCTGGGGTGGTCACAGTCCTTGCTGCTTGGGACTCTGGATATTGTGTTAGTGCTGGCGCTGACTTACATGATACTAGTTATTATTAGTGAGCGCCGAACACTGTGGATGGTGCGGGGATTCATTATTTTAATGCTAGCCTCAGCACTAAGTGGCAGATTAGGACTACCTCTGCTAAGTTTTGTACTAGAAAAGTTGGTGATTGGTTGTGCTGTAGCGATGGCAGTTGCTTTACAGTCAGAGTTTCGGCGGTTTTTGGAGCAATTGGGGCGTGGCGAATTCCGCCAGTTGTTTCAACCCGATCGGCTGGCAATCCCCAAATCTGATAGTGTAATTGATGAAATTGTTGAGGCTGTTAAAGAATTGTCAAAAAACCGGATTGGGGCTTTACTAATTGTGGAAACCACAGGGCCAATTGATGAGCGAGATTTTTCTGTGCCAGGAGTAAAGCTAAATGCGGAGGTTTCTAAAGAACTAATCCAGACAATTTTCCAGCCGAAAACTTTGTTACACGATGGAGCGACATTAATCCGTGGCTCACGGATCATATCATCGGGTATAATTTTACCACTTTCGGGACGCACAGCCTCGCGCCAGTTGGGAACACGCCACCGGGCGGCAATGGGAATTACTGAGCGGGTCGAAAATTGCATTTGTGTCGTTGTATCTGAAGAAACGGGTTCCATTTCCTTAGCGGAACGGGGAACTCTAAATAGACCACTGACGATTAAGAAACTAAAAGAGTCATTAGAGGCTCTTTTGTCACCAACCGTGGATAGGGAAGCTGTTGCTCCTGGTCTGTTGAGTTTTGTTCGTCGGATAGGTGGGAAGACACTAGCACTGGTTTCACGTTTACTCGGATTACCATCGACCGCTTCTCGAGATAAAAAATGACAGCACAACAAACTAAACTGCAAGATTTGCCTACTGACTTAAAACGAGAACTATTGCCGCAGCACGTTGCGGTGATTATGGATGGCAATGGTCGATGGGCTAAACGTCAGGGTCTACCTCGAATTATGGGTCATAAGCGAGGAGTAGATGCTCTTAAGGATTTACTTCGTTGTTGTCAGGATTGGGGGATTCAGGCGCTGACAGCTTATGCTTTTTCAACGGAGAACTGGAAAAGACCTCAGGAAGAAGTGGATTTTTTGATGACTCTGTTTCAAAGAGTTTTGCGCCAAGAACTGCGGGAAATGGTCGAAGAGAATGTTCAAATTAAGTTTGTCGGAAATTTGCAGGCTCTGCCACGATCGCTCCAGCAAGAAATATCCCGTTCAATGGAAGAAACCAAGGATAATCGCGGTATCCGGTTTTCAGTGGCAACTAATTATGGCGGACGGCAAGAAATTTTACAAGCTTGTCAAGCGATCGCAAAACAAGTCCAGCAAGGTCTGCTACAACCCGATGAAATTAATGAGCAGGTGTTTGAGAGCCACTTGTATACAGCAGGAATCACTGACCCAGATTTGTTAATTCGCACCAGTGGAGAAATGCGTCTCTCAAATTTCCTTCTCTGGCAAATGGCTTATGGAGAAATTTACATCACTGATGCTCTCTGGCCCGATTTTGATCGCGCCGAGTTTCATCGCGCCTTGTGTGCCTACCAGCAACGTGAGCGGCGATTTGGGAAAGTATAAAATAGTACGTTTGCTGCGCCAGTAGGATGCGTTAGCGATGCTGCAAGATCGGCGATCGCACTAAAATTTAATAAACTCAATGATGGCTACTGATATGGTATCGATTCCTATCACGCTGGCACAACTCATTAGAGCTGTGCAACAGTTGCAACTAGACGAACGGGCACAGGTTGCCAGAGCCTTGCTTCTAGTGGATTTACGTTCAGATTTGACCGCTTTAATTCAAGAACTTTATGCTCAACCCCCCGTTGATGACATTACAGACGATAATATCATGGCTGAAATTAAGGCTGTGCGCCAGCAAGCTCACCAAACATGATGTTCCGAGTGGTCATCGACACTAACATTTGGATTCGTATTTTGCTGAAAGGGCGAGTTACATTGCCCATCTTGGAAGCATTTAATGAAGACAAATTCCAGTTGGTGATGAGTCAACCCCTAATGGAAGAACTTCATTTAGTTTAGAATCGCCCCCGATTAAGAGAACGGATTGACCCAATTATTGCTATTCGCCTTGAACAGCAGTTGCAGCACCGAGCAATATGGATTGAGTTGGAAACGATTCCTCCTAATTGTCGAGATCCCAAAGATTTAGCTGTGCTTGCTACGGCTATTGATGGCGAAGCGGAGATTATTGTGTCTGGGGATGATGATTTACGTGCTGATGATGAGTTGAGGGCGGTAATGGCAACTTATGGCATCCGATTGTTGGGTGTTCATTCTTTTTTGAAATATCTGGATGAAAGAGATGGGTAAAGATTATCATCTACCATTCCATTAATGCCCACTCAACAAGATCGGCGACGTACTTTAACATGATTGCGGCTTGATTTACGTACCCTTTTTACGGTGAATAGTACTTAGCACTATGGCCCAGAAAACACAGCTTGTTCTACGTCATCCCGACTCAGGGAATACTTGAATGAACGTTGGATATCTTGTCCATTTTCCCCAGATTGGACATATCGCACTACGATTTGCTCAACATCGAGCCATAGTTCAGCTTTCCAACTAGGCCGCTGCACATGCCAGCAATGCCTCTGGGTGTCGTCTTGTTGACAGCCTTGGTCTTTTAACCACTGTTCAATTTGTGGCAGGGGATGATTATATAGGGGAGTATCAGAGGGAAGAAGAGGCATAGGGATTTGGGATTTGGGATTAAATTTTTTAATTTTTAATTACCATAAAGGTAATTAGTTGCGATACATAGTTAATCTGCTGTTGTGCAGATGGGGTTGACTGTAGCAAACGGGTTTCAAAAGCAGCATCACCACGAGTTAAGCCAATGGCAACTGCTAATAACAAACAACCTACAAATGTTAACACCAGCATAAATAAAGCAAAAATTTCGCCAGATGATAAAGGGCGATCGCTAGCATCAAGGTAAGCTGATTTTGACCAGTCATGAGAACGCGAGACCGGATGATTCAAGTCAGGGGGTGGTTGAATCACTCCAAAGCGGGAATAGCCAATTTTTAAATCGTAGCTTAATCGCCGTTCTGGATGGCTAAGGGTGGCGTAGGCTTCATTGATTTGCTGAAATTTGGGAGTGGCGATCGCAGTAGGCAAGTCTGTAGTATCAGGATGATAGCGTTTGCTCAGTTCTCGATAAGCGCGACGAATATCAATTACTGATGCCGAGGGATGCAGTCCTAGCAGGGAGTAATAAGTTGGTTTACTGCTTTGTGGCATTGCCCCGTTCTGATTCACGGCTGTTTGAGTCACTTTGCTCAAAGATATTTTTTATATTTTAAATCCTTTGTGAATTGCAGAAGACACAGCAGGTCTAGCATCTGATAAGATATCTTAATAAAGCATTTAATTAGATGCGATGCAGATCAAAATTAATCTCGAAAATATTCAAACTCTTACCGACTTTAAGCGTAATGCCAAAGATTACTTAGAACGGATCAAGGTAACAAAGTCTCCGATTGTACTAACGGTGAATGGGAAAGCTGAGGTTGTGGTGCATGAAGCGCAAGCGTTTCAACAGATGATAGATGAACTCCAGCGCCTTGAAGAAGAACTGCAAAAACTCAAGTTAGAAGCATTACGCAGTCAGATTGACATTGGTATGAAGCAACTCGATAGTGGACAGTATACTGAATATAACGACGAGTCACTTCCAGCTTTTTTTGCAAATATTAAAGCACTAGGACAGCAAAATTTGGCTAACAGCGATTCTGTATGAGTCGATTTCGTATTTCTACTCAAGCAGTGCAAGATATTGAGGATATATGGAAATATCTTGCTCCAAATAACTTAAAAGCTGCTGACAAACTTTTTGATATTTTGCGAGAAAGCTTTCCAAAACTGGCCAAATTCCCCAAAATGGGCAGGCTACGAGATGAAGTGGCTCCTTTTTTGCGAAGTTTCCCGGTAAAGAATTATTTAATTTTTTATCGTCCAATAGACGAAGGCATAGAAATTGTACGTATCTTGCACGGTTCACAAGATATAGAAACGATTTTTCAAGATGACGAAGACTAATTAGAAATTAATCTTTGCTCTGGTCAATAGCTTCATTAAGATTGATATTTTATCCCTAACGTATTAAATCAGCACGGGGTTTAAAAGTTTCAATTTGCCGTAACTTTTCGTACAATTCCTGTTCTTCTTGACTAATATTTTTCGGTGTAACTATTTGAATTTCTACTAATTGATCGCCACGTTTACCGTCATCGCCGGGGTAGCCTTTATTCCCTAGTCGGAATTTTTGACCAGACCTAACTCCTGGAGGAATGGTCATTTTCACTGGGCCATCCAAAGTTGGTGCTTCTACCTGTCCTCCTAAAACTGCTTCGCTGGGAGTAACTGGTACTTGGCAAAGAATATTTAAACCTTCTAGCTTAAATAATGGATGAGGCTCAACGGTAATTTTTAAGTATAGATCGCCACCACCAACACCTTGGTTTCGCAAACGAATGGTTTGACCTGTCACCATCCCTAGTGGCATATTAACTTCTAGCGATCGCCCATCTTCCAAACGAATGCGTTCATTACCGCCTTGATAAGCTTTTTCTAGTGGTAGCGTTAATCTGGCTTCTATATCTCGGCGGGTAGTGCGAGGTGGAGTGTTAACTGTATAGGCAACTTTTGTTCTGGGGGAACGAAACGGATCGCTAGTATTGCCATTACTAGACTTACTGGCCCCACTCTTATTTTTGACACCGATAACTTGATTAATAAAGCTTTCAAAGTCGGAGAATTGACTTGGATCTACGTCTTGATTGCCGTTGCGATCGCTAGCGCCACTCTGCCAAGTTTTAGCCTTTGGCGTTTGTTTGTTGCCTGCAAAGCCTTTTTGCTTCCAGTAGCGGCTAAACTGGTCGTATTGCGATCGCTTGGCTGAGTCTGAAAGGACTTCATAAGCCTCGCCGATATCTTTAAATTTTTCCTCAGATTCTTTGTTACCCGGATTCAGATCGGGGTGATATTGTCTTGCTAACCGCCGATAAACCTTTTTAATTTCCTCACCAGAAGCGTCTTTAGATACTCCTAAAATTTCGTAGTAATCGCGGAAATTCGGCAAATTTTGCATAGTTAGTTATTTAAATTTTAGATTTTAGATTTTGGATTAATTAGAAGTTAGGAGTTAGGAGGTGAAAAATTAATTTTTTAGCTTTTAACTTCTACTTCTCACTCTTATCAGAAGTACTAATTAGGTAGACATAATTAAATGTAAATGCCAACCACTTAAATCAGCTTTCTGAGCAGCTTCTGCCTCTTGCCGACGCTCGCGGACTCGCTAACGCTGCGCTATCCTGCCTCCTGCCTTCTACTTACAACCAATCATTGTCATCTTCATCATCCCAGTTATCTTGGTAGCTGGGACGAGATTTGCGTGGAGGACGGCTTTCATAAGAGGAAGAACGACTGTCTCGGCTATTGTCTCGGCCATAGTCTCGGCTATTGTCTCGGCCATAGTCTTTACCGTAATCTCTGCCATAGTCCTTACCGAATGAATCGCGTTCCCGATATGTATCTCTAGGAAATTCGCGTTCTTTATCCTTATCACCGCCAGTAAAGATGTCACGGATAGTACCTAACAAATCGTCATCTTCATCTTCAGCATAAGTCTGGCGGACTTCCCGATTTAGCTCATAGAGAGCATCTTGCAAATCGGCGTAGGCTTGATCGATACCGCGATCGCTATTTTCCTTCAGACTCTCTTTTAAGTCTCGGCAAATATTATCAATTCTTTGGCGACGGTTGCGGGCAAACTGCATACCAAATTCGAGTGCAACTTCTCTAAGTTGCCGTTCTGCTTGAAAAATCAGCGCCTCAGAACGAGTCCGCTTTTCTACCCTTTCTTTACGTTCGCGATCGACATCGGCGTATTTCTGTGCATCTTGAATCATCCGATTCACTTCTGACTCGTTCAAGGTGGAAGCGCCTTGAACAGTGATACTCTGTTCTCGCCCAGTGGTTCTATCTAAGGCTGTTACCTGTAAAATACCGTTAGCATCAATATCAAATGATACCTGTATTTGGGGAATTCCTCGTGGCGCTGGGGGGATACCATACAGCTTGAAACGACCTAAAGACTTATTGTTTCCTGCCATTTCCCGTTCGCCCTGAACTACGTGAATTTCCACAGTGTTTTGGTTATTTTCAGACGTAGAAAAAATGTCAGAACGGCGGACTGGGATGGTGGTGTTGCGCGGAATGAGTTTTTTCATCACGCCGCCGATGGTTTCCAACCCCAAAGAAAGGGGGGTGACATCCAAAAGCAGCACATCTTTGAGTTCGCCTGCAAGAATTCCGGCTTGAATTGCTGCACCCACTCCCACTACTTCATCAGGATTGACGTTTTCGTTAGGTTCTGTACCAATCAAGTCTCGCACTAGCTGCTTCACCATTGGCATCCGTGTAGAACCGCCAACTAACACCACTTCTTCAATATCTCTAGGTGAAAGTCCGGCATCTTTGAGGGCGCGTTTCACTGGTGTCCGCAATCGCCCTACCAAATCACCACACAAGCCTTCAAACTGGGAACGAGTTAAACGAGTTTCTAGATGTTTGGGGCCATCTTCCGTGGCGGTGATGAAGGGTAAGTTAATATCAGTAACGCTGACAGCAGAAAGCTCAATTTTGGCTTTTTCCGCAGCTTCCATCAGACGTTGCAAAGCTTGGCGATCGCGTCTTAAGTCTATTTCTTCAGTTTCCAGAAATTGCTCTGCTAACCAATCTACGATTACTTTGTCAAAGTCATTACCACCAAGTTGCGTATCTCCACTGGTAGCTTTGACTTCAAATATCCCATCGCCCACTTCTAAAATCGACACGTCAAAAGTACCGCCACCCAAGTCAAAGACTAAGATAGTTTCCGTGTCACCCCGATCTAATCCATAAGCCAAAGATGCGGCAGTTGGTTCATTGAGAATCCGCAGCACCTCTAAACCAGCAATTCTGCCAGCATCGCGGGTTGCTTGCCGTTGAGAATCGTTAAAATAAGCGGGGACTGTAATCACTGCCCCTGTGACTGGTTCACCCAAATAGCGACTAGCATCGTCTGCCAATTTCTTCAGCACCATTGCCGAAATTTCTTCTGGGGCGAAATCTTTATTGAGACGGGGACAAGCAATTTTAATATTACCTACTTCATCTTTGCGGATGGTGTAGGGTACACGCTTAGAATCTGGACTAAGTTCGGCATATTTGCGCCCAATGAAGCGTTTCACTGCAAAAAAGGTATTTTGGGGATTGAGGACGGTTTGGCGGCGTGCCATTTGCCCAACTACCCTTTCGCCTTCTTTGCTAAAGCCAACTACGGAGGGGGTTGTTCGCATTCCTTCTGCATTGGCAATCACCACCGGCTTGCCACCCTCCATAACGGCGACTACTGAGTTGGTTGTACCCAAGTCGATGCCGACTACCTTGCCCATGCGTTACTCTTCTCCTAAAGTGTCTTATATATTTATTATGATTGGGCGAAACTACCTCTAGCTTTGTGCTATGGGATGAAAACACCTCAATGGTATAATAGTCATCATTAAGGCAATGAGCTAAGAAGTTCAGCTAGAGGAGATAGTTGCAAGACTAGGATAGCATTGACGATGATTGCTGTGTCTAAGCAGCCTCAATTCTTGTTATCCGGTTACTTCTATGCACTGAATCTGTAAGTTGCTAAATGCACCTTAATAAAAAAATTCTGCTTATTTGAGTGCCTGAAAACCTTAATATTACCGCTATTTTAAACATTTGAATTTAACAAAGCGATTACAAACTTCCCTGAGTGCGATCGCGCGAGAACGCGATCCTTACATGGCAACAGCTGGACATTTTTTCGTCCAAGAATACATCCGCCAGGAATTTTCCCAATGGGGGAGTGTGGAAATCCACACCTTTGAAGTCAGGGGTAAAGCTTGTAAGAACTTGATATTAAATTTACCCTCTCAAACTAGAGGGCAAAAAAAAGATTTACCACCGATTTTAATTGGCGCTCATTATGATGGCGTTCCGGGAACGTCTGCGGCTGATGATAATGCCACAGGTGTGGCAGTTTTGCTGGAATTGGCGAGAAAGTTTGCCGCCCAAGCTATAAGATATCCTTTAAGGCTGGTTGCTTTCGATATGGAAGAATACGGCTTACTGGGTAGCGCTGACTATGCAGCCCTGTTGCACCAACAAAAGCAACAGCTACGCTTAATGATCTCCCTAGAAATGCTGGGTTATAAGGATTCTACGCCTGGTTCTCAAAGTTATCCCCCTCCTCTGGAACGCTTCTATCCAGATACAGGTGATTTTATTGCTTTAATTGGCAATTTGCGGACATTGCCTGACTTAATTGCCATGAGCCGTAATATTCGCAAAGCTGGCGTAGCTAGTCAATGGCTACCCGTGCCGAATCGAGGTTTAATAGTTCCCCAAACCAGACTTAGCGATCATGCACCTTTCTGGGATTTGGGTTATCCGGCAATGATGGTGACAGATACGGCATTTTTGCGAAATCCCCATTATCACAAACCTAGTGATGCGATCGCTACTTTAGATTTAGATTTTCTTAGTGGTGTATGTGAAGGGTTGGAAATTGCAATTCGGCGGTTATGAAAAATATTAGACATATCCAGAAATTAAATATGCGTTATCCAGAACTCTTGTAGAGACGTAGCAGTGCTACGTCTCTACATTATTTTTGACCAGATGTACTATGCCCAATACCCCATTCCCAATGCAGTTGTTACCAATTACCACTTTGTGACTATGAGGATTGTACGAATTGACACGAAACAATGAGGCTAATGAATGCCAAGATCAAAAAAAGAATGCCCCAAGGATATTAAAAGTACTATGCCAGAATTACACCAATCAATTGCCCAGCATTACCACGAACGTACTAAATACAACCCCGAGACTCTTGCCTCCAAAAGTCAGCAGTTAGACTGGACTAAACAGCCAGTGCCTTTCAAAGAATACAAAATTGGCTCTAATATTGATCTCAAACCCTATATCCAAGAAAAATCAGAGGGATTTGCCAACAACCCAGATGCTCAATGGTGGCAAAGACTTTCACGGTTGCTGTTTCGCAGCTATGGATTGACAGCGAGAATGCCTTCTATGGGTAGTGCGGTATATTTACGCGCTGCTCCCAGTGCCGGCGGATTGTACCCTGCCGAGGTGTATGTGGTTTCCCGTGGCACGTCGTTATTGCCACCTGGTTTGTATAACTACCAGTGTCGGACTCATTCGCTGATGCATTATTGGGAAAGTGATGTTTGGCAAACTCTCCAAGCAGCTTGTTTCTGGCATCCTTCTTTAGAAAACACCCAATTAGCAATTATTGTCACTGCGGTATTTTATCGTTCTGCCTGGCGCTATGAAGATCGGGCTTATCGCCGGATTTTTCTAGACACAGGACATCTATTGGGTAATATCGAATTGGCTGGCGCGATTACTGACTTTCGCCCTCATTTAATCGGCGGCTTTGTGGATGAATCGGTAAACGATCTGCTTTATATCGATCCGCAACAAGAAGGTGCGATCGCTGTCTTACCTCTGGCAGACTTGTTAGATGTCAATCAAAATTTGCCATTGGGATGTACTGCTTTACCTTCCGCCACCGAAACCAATTATCCCCAAATCCCCGATGGTGAATTGCTGACATATTTCCATCGACACACCCAGATTCAATCAGGTATAACTGGCAATCTCAATCTCCCAGTTATCAAACAAGAAAAATCTTTAGAGGATAAATATAACTTTCCTTTCTGTTTGAAAATCCCCACCACCACTACACCTATAGACTGGGGACAAAAGCTGTCAGAACTGGAAAATACAATGTACAAGCGACGTTCTACCCGCGCTTACAATGGTGATGATTTAACTTTTGATCAATTAAAAAGCCTACTCGATTTCACTTACCAACCGCAAAATTACATTGACCAAAGTTTAGATATTTCTCCAGACTACTTTGATTTGAATTTAATAGAAACATTTATTGCTGTTTGCGGAGTTAAAGGACTGGAGGCAGGTTGTTACTATTACGCGCCCAAAGCCCAAGAATTACGCCAAATTCGGTTTAAAAATTTCCGGCGAGAGTTACATTTTCTCTGTTTGGGACAAGAATTAGGGCGGGATGCAGCAGCAGTATTATTTCATACAGCCGATCTGAAAGCTGCGATCGCTCAATATGGCGATCGCGTTTACCGTTATTTACATCTGGATGCCGGTCATTTGGGACAGCGCCTGAATTTAGCCGCAATGCACCTAAATGTAGGCGTTAGCGGTATCGGTGGGTTCTTTGATGACCAAGTAAATGAAGTTTTGGGTATTCCCCCTGATGAAGCTGCTCTATATATCACTACATTGGGACACCCAAGATAAAACGTAGATGTGCATAAGCTTACCGCAGGCTACCGCAAATTACCTGAAACACATCTAAATTAGATATAACAAGGGTCTTAAGCCCAAGTGTTACCAAAACTGACTGATTTTGTGCAGTTTCACAAAAAATTGGTATAAACTCATCTATCAATTATGTTGCAAAAAGTGCCCATGATTTGATAAAAATACTGATGGGGAATATGAACTTTTTTGAAACTCATACCAATTCTAGGTGAGGCTACGCTTTATTTATATAGGGGTAATTCATAAATTGCCCCTACAGCCTGTAGTTTTGCATCACTTTTATAGTTGCATTTTCATATCACCTTTAAGCAACCTCAAGTGCCTATTAAGATGGAATAAATTATTCCAAGAAAACATAAATATTTTAACAGTGTTGTGGAGTAAAAACTTTGGTTAAGGGATGTTCAATAAGTATATTATCTAATTTTGTGGAGTGGTTAACATGAGCACCATCGATTATAGGCATTCATGTTATCTACCCTAGAAGAATAAATAGTTATATGTTTTTTGATTTAAAAC